>DASSVY010000185.1:0-2972 GCA_035705535.1 Gaiella sp.
AGCGGCGTGAAGAGTATCGTGAGCACCGGGGCCATGTTCTCCACGACCTGTTGCTTCGACTCCACGAGCCAAGCGGCGACGACGACAGCCCCCGCTGCCCCCGTCGGCAGCACCCACTGGGCGACCCGGTCGACGTCGACCCCAGTCGGCTCGAAGATCCCTGCAGTCAGGGCCATCAGCACGCCGCCGCCGAGCGCGATCAGCACGTAGTAGATGAACCATTCGCCCGTGAAGCGGACGAAGTCCATCCGCCGCTCGTGCGAGCGGAGCGTCCCGCCCATGTACGGCAAGGAGATCGCGAACCACAGGGCGACCGGCAGATGGAGCGCCGCCAGGATCTCGGTGTCCGAGTCCGTGTCCCACGGATAGACGTTGACCACGAGCGCCGCGAGCGCGAACGGCGCCGCGGTAGCGAGCCAGCCGCGGAGCTCGAGCTTCCGCCGGCGTGCGAAGTAGGCGGCGAGGAACGGCAGGACGAAGAGGCTGAGGTTCCGCGTGAACCAGGTCGGCTGGTCGTCGGGGAAGCCGGCAGCGAGGCGCGCGATCTGGATCACGACGGCCGCGGCGACCGCGAAGAGCAAGGCTTCGACCCAACCGCTCGGAGCGGGCGAGGCGTCCTCGGCGGATCCCAGCAGCTGTTTCCAGAGCCGGTCGCTGTGCTCGCGCGCAAACTCGCGGGACACGGTGTCCAGCTCGCCCATGCGTTTCACGGCGACGAGGAACGCCTCGTCGTCCGCAAGACCCGCCACGTTCAGCTCGGCGATCTGGTGCCGAAGATGGTCCTCGAGCTCGTCGACGTCGTGGCCGTTGAGCGCGGGCGCGTTGGCGACATAGCGCCGCCACTCGGCGATCTGTGTCTCTACGCTGACCATGCTCACGCCTCGCCGAGCGCCGTGAGGAGGGCCCCGGAGTCCGGCCACACGCCGTCGAGCGCACGGGTCACGGCCGCCCACTGCCGGCGGTGATCCGCGAGTGCCGTGCGGCCCGCCTCGGTGAGCACGTAGTACTTGCGGCGACGACCCTCCGTCGGCCCCCTCCACTCCGTCGTCACGTAGCCGAGCCGCCCCAGTCGATGGAGCAGCGGGTACAGCATCCCGTCACTCCACTCGAGCTCTCCGTCGGAGAGCGCACGGACGCGCTTGAGGATCGCGTAGCCGTAGCTCTCGCCGTCGGCCAGGATCGCCAGCACGAGCGGTGTCGCCGAGGCGGCGACGAGGTCCTTGTCGATGCGCAGGTCAGTAGTCCATAGGTCGAGGTAGCATGCATAGAAGCACAAGGTATGGACGACGGCAAGAGCCTTTGTTGCCTCTTTGACCGGCCTGTCCCCTCGCGCATTCCCCGTTCGTCCTCCCAGTGAAGGACACGAATGCGAAGGAGGGCTCTGATGAACGCACGGAAGATCGCCATCGCCGGCGCGAGCGGAAGGCTCGGCCGCCATCTCGTCGACGTGGCCGAGGAACGCGGGCACGAGGTCGTCCCGATCTCGCGCACGCACGGCGTCGACGTCGTGACCGGCGAGGGACTGGCGGCTGCGCTCACCGGCGTGGACACGGTGATCGACGCGGCCGCATACCCGTCGAACGAGCAGGAGCCGGCGACCGAGTTCTTCGTCGCCTCGTCGCGGAACCTCCAGCGGCTCGGCGCCGAGGCGGGCGTGAAGCAGCTCGTCGTCGTCTCGATCATCGGCATCGACCACTTCACGGCGGGCTTCCTCGCCGCGAAGAAGGTCCACGAGCAGGAGGTCGTCAGGGGCGAGCTCCCGGTGCGGATCCTGCGCGCGGCGCAGTTCCACGAGTTCGTGGAACCGTTGCTCGGCTGGATCCCACAGGAGAACGGCGTCAAGCACGTGCCGAACATGCGCACGCAGCTCGTGGCGGCCCGCACCGTCGCCGAGGCGCTCGTCGATCTCGCGACCGACACCGACGAGACCAACGGTGCGATCCCGGAGATCGCCGGGCCGCGCGTGGAAACCCTCGCTGGAGTGGCGACGCTTCTCGCCGCGCGGAACAGCGAGGCGGTGCGGATCGAAGGCGTGACCGACCCGGCCGATCCGGACGGCGAGGCGTACGCGACCGATGGCCTCCTGCCGGGGCCGCAGGCAACGCTCGCCGGCCCGACCTACGAGGAGTGGCTCGACCGCGAGGCGCACTCGTGAGACGTCCTGTGACAACCTCCGACCTCCGCGCGTTCCCGGGCCAGGGGCGCGCGTGAGACGTTCTGTGTCACCCTCCGGCGCCCGCGCGTTCCTGGGGCGCCGCTCGCGGTGCGGGGCCGGAGGGCACAGTACGAGAGGTACGGGCCCGGAAGGCCCCGTGCCGCGAGCGGCGCAGGCGGCGGCGGAGCCGGGTTCCGCCCGGCGGGAGCCGACGCCGGCCAGGGCGCGCGTGAGCACTCCCCGACAGCTCACCCGGCACATACGGGCGCCGCCCGAGCATCGGGACGCCGGCGGCGGCGCCCGGCGGTCCCCTTCCGCGTGTCCGTTCGTCGAACAGGCGAACGAGCCCGTCGGCGTGTCCTCTTAGTTCTTCGCCGCCGACGAAGGTCACCGCCAGCGGGATCTCGGCACCGACCCGCATGCGCGGCCTCATGGCGACCGCGGCTCGAAATCCTCTTCTGATTTTCGACGTCTATTAATCAACCCACTGAGCATTCGATACTTGGAACTCAGGCATCTGTATTTCTGACTTCAATATCTCGCGATTAGCCGCCCGTTAGCCGCAGACGAGGGAGCGATTAGCGGTCGGGACGAGCGTGACCGGCGCATAGACGAACCCGAAGGGAGGGGAAATGCGCCAGGTCACTCGCATGTACCGCACGCTCACGGTGCTCGCAGTCGGTCTGCTCGCGCTCGCGGCTCCGCTGGTCGCGACGGCAAGCCACGGCGGGCCTCACGGCGGCTAGCACCTCCAGACCGCCAGGCCCGAGGCCCGCTCAGGCGGGCCTCGGGCCTGAGGGAGCGAGCGCGAGGCCCT
>DASSVY010000186.1:0-6166 GCA_035705535.1 Gaiella sp.
CGTCTCGGGGTTGAACGCGATCCCGACGCCGAGATCGTGCGCCCGCGCCTGCCCCGCGACGCGGGCGGCATCCGACGCGACCTCGACGTGGAACGTGACCGAGTCGGCTCCCGACGAGGCGAACTCCTCGAAGTGATGGACCGGGTCGTCGACCATCAGATGGCAGTCGAGCCTGCCACCCGCCTCGTGGATCGAGCGCGCGATGGAGCGCAGCACGACCGGCCCCATCGTCACCGGGGGGACGAAGTGCCCGTCGCCGCAGTCGAAGTGGAAGATGCGGCACCCCGCCGCCAGCAGCGCGTCGACCTGCTCGCCCAGACGCCGGAAGTCGGCCGCGTACAGCGACGGCTCCACCTCGACGCCGCTGCGAATCCACGCGCTCCAGCCCACGCGGGCGATGCTACTGGCCCCGGAGCCACTTGTAACAACTTGCAACTTGCGAGCTCAAAGCACGGTCAGACGCGAGACGAAGAAGCCGCTCGTGCCGTGGAGGTGCGGGAGCGTCTGCAGGAACTCCGGTCGAGCGCGGTGCCGGTACTGCGGCCACTCGTCCCCGAGGGACGCGTCAACTCGAACCATCCCCTCGGCGACGACCGCGTCCGCGACGTCCTCGGACTCGGCGGCGTTGATCGTGCAGACGGAATACACGACCGTCCCGCCCGGCCGGGTGCGTTCGATCGCGGCGCGCAGCAGCTCGAGCTGGAGCTCGGGCAGCGGCGTCGCTCGCCAGCGCAGATCGGGCCGCGCGGCCAGCACCCCGAGCCCCGAGCACGGCGCGTCGACGAGCGTACGGTCGTAGCCCGCGAGCTCCGGCGGCAGTGCTCGCCCGTCCGCGTGCACCACGCGCACGTGGCGTGCCCCGAGCCGCGCAGCCGTGTCGCGGAGCGCGGCGGCGCGCGCCTCGTCGACCTCGACCGCGTCGACCACGCCCGCAAGCATCGTCGCCTTGCCTCCCGGGGCGGCGCAGAGGTCGAGCGTCCGCTCGTCCGGCTGCGACCCCACGACGAGCCCGACGAGCTGCGAGGCACGGCTCTGCGGCCAGATCCGTCCCTCGGCGAGGGCCTGCTCGTCGACCCGGTCGACGACCCAGGCTCCAGGGATCGCAGGATCCGGCCGGCCGTCGATCATCCCCCGGACGAGCCGTACGGCGGTCTCCGGCTCCTCGTTCTGCGCCGCCATCAGCGCCCGCGCCTCGTCCGGGCCGAGCGCGGACCACCAGGTCTCCGCGATCCAGTCCGGATACGAGTGGCGGAGCGCCGCCTCGGCCGGCGTTCCGTCAGGGAGGCCCTCGCACAATCCCCTGGCGTCGTCCGCGATGCGCCGCATGACGGCGTTCGCGAAGGACACGGCTCGCTCGAGGCGCGCACGGCGGACGAGCTCGACGGACTCGTTCACCGCCGCATAGCGCGGCACGCCGTCCATGAAGGCGATCTGGTACGCACCGAGTCGCAGCGCCGCGAGAACCGGTGCGTCGAGCTTGCGGACCGGCCGCCGGGCGAGCGTCTCGATCGCGTGGTCGAGCGTCCGCTTCCGCTGGACGGCCCCGTAGGCGAGCCGTCGGGCGAGCGCGCGGTCGCGGTCGTCGAGCCCGGCCGACTCGGAGCGAAGGGCGCGGTCGGCGTACGCGTCGTCCTCGAACACGCGCCGCAGCACCTTGAACGCGACCGCCCGCGCGGGCGAGATCTCGCTCATCGCAGGCCGCGGCGCCAAGCGTCGGCGGACATGCGGCGTCCGCCGTCCGGCTGGAGCTCCAGCACCTCGAACGAGCAGTCGCCGGCGACGCGGGCGCGCCAGACCGTGACGGGGCGGCCCTCGAGCTCGGCGCGTGCGCCGATGTGCGGGCTGAGGGCTCTGACGGTCCGCACGAGCTCCTCCGGCGGCCGGGCGAGATCGAGGACACGGTCCTCGGAGCGGATCTTCTCGGCGTACGTCGCCTCGCCCGCCTGCGGCGTGAACGACGGCGAGGGATCGGCCAGCACGCCGTCGAGTAGCGTCGCCGCGACCTCGGCCGCCCGCGCGAAGACTGCGCCCGCGTCGTCGTCCGAGCCCACGGCGAACGCCTCCTGCGCCGCGATCGGGCCCGCGTCGAGCGCCGCGACCGTCTCGTGGATCGTCACCCCGGTCTCGGCGTCACCTGCCATGATCGCGCGCTCCACGGGCGCTGCGCCCCGCCAGCGCGGGAGCAGCGACGGGTGGACGTTGAGCCACGAGCGCTCGACGAGCAGCTCCTCCGGGACGAGGAGGCCGTACGCGCAGACGACCACGGTCGGGGCGCCGGGGTCGAGCCCGGCCTGCGGCCGCTCCGGCTGCAGCACGGGGATCCCGAGGCGCTCCGCGACCTCCTTCGCAGGCGGCGCGGCGACCCGCCGTCCCCGGCCCGACCGGGCGTCGGGCCGCGTGAGCAGCGACGAGACGTCGTGTCGGGCAGCGAGCCGCTCCAGCACGTCCGCGCCGAACGGCGCGGTCGCGGCGACGGCGATCCGTGCCACGCCGAAGGCCGGCCTAGGGCTGGAGAACGAGCCTGGGCCTGATCTCGGCGATCGCCTCGCGACGCGACTCGCCGTCGGTCCGATCGAGCAGCAGCACCCCGTCGAGGTGGTCGAGCTCGTGCTGCACGACGCGGGCGTCGATCCCCTCGAGCGAGAGCGAGACGGGCTCACCGGCAGCGTCGCGCGCGTCGACCTGCACGCGAACGGCCCGCTCGATCGGCACCCGGATCGACCCGAGCGACAGGCAGCCCTCCTCGTCGAGCTCCGTCTCGTCTCCGACCGAGGTGACCACCGGGTTGACGAGAACGCGGTCCTCGCCGTCGAGCGTGGCCACGAAGAAGCGCCGCACGATCCCGATCTGCGTGGCGGCGAGGCCGACCCCGTCGGCGTCGTGCATCAGCTCGACCATCCGCCCGGTGATCCGCGCGAGCTCCTCGTCGAAGGCCTCGACGTCGTCCGCGCGCATGCGCAGGACGGGGTCGCCGTACTGCCTGATCTGGGCGAGCGCGACCTCCTTGCGGACGAGCCGCTCGGCCTCTGCGCGCGCCTCGGCGTCGGTCAGCGGCTCGTCGTGCTCGTGCTCGTGCTCGTGCTCGTGCTCGTACTCGTGGTCGGACACATGGCGATCTTAGCCCTCGCCCCGCAGCACGGCCTGGGTCTGGAGCGTGCGGGAGACGAGACGGCCCCCGTCGTCCGTCACGTCCGTCTGGACGACGACCGTCGTGCGACCCTTGTGGACGAGCTCGGCGCACGCGGTGACGGAGCCCTCGCGGACGGCCGCGAGGAAGTTCGTCTTCGCCTCGATCGTCGAGGTCGTCGCGCCTGTCGGCAGGGTCAGGAACGCGAGCGTCGCGGCGGCGGAGTCGGCGAGCGCCATCAGGTAGCCGCCGTGGAGGACTCCGGCAGCGGTGCAGCGCTCCTCCGACCAGGTGCCGCGCAGGGTCACGGTGTCCGGGCCTGCGTCGACCGCCTCGAAGCCGAGCAGGGCCGCAAGCGGCATCGCCTCGCGGATCATCGCCGTGAGCGACTCGTCCACGGGCGATCTCTACAGCGACTGCGGGTCGACGTCCACCACGGCCGTGAGCCCGTCTCGACGCATGGTCCGCGCCCCTGCGGCGAGCAGCGCCGACGCCTGGCGCGCGATCGAGCGCGGCTGGGTCGTCTTCGCGACGAGCTGGGCACGGTGACGCCCGCGGAGCCGGAGGACGGGCGCCGGTCCGAGGAGCTCACCTTCCTGACCGTCGAGCCGGGTGCGCAGCTCCTGTAGTGCGGCGAGCGGGGCGTGCGGGTCGGGGCCCGAGACGAGGATCGAGACGAGGTGCCGGAACGGCGGGTAGCCGAGCGCCTCCCGGCGCTCGAGCTCGCCGGCGAGGAAGCCGGCGACATCGTGGTTGACGGCGTGCCGGAGGGGCGTCGCGTCCGGTTGGAAGGTCTGGACGAGCACCCGCCCCGGCGCGTCGCGGCCGCTCCGTCCCGCGAGCTGCGTGACGAGCTGGAAGGTCCGCTCCTCCGCCCGGAAGTCC
Organism: Gaiella sp.; assembly: GCA_035705535.1. Lineage (GTDB taxonomy): Bacteria > Actinomycetota > Thermoleophilia > Gaiellales > Gaiellaceae > Gaiella. Next base: position 4,013 of record DASSVY010000186.1, read on the forward strand.
GGCAGGCCGAGGCTCGTGTCCGCGTCGACGACCGCCGCGAGCGAGACACCCGGCACGTGATGCCCTTTCGCCACCATCTGCGTCCCGACGAGCACGGCCCGCTCCGCGGCGCGGAACCGCTCGAAGACCTCGCGAGCGGCGCCGGGGCGGGTCGCGACGTCCGCGTCGAGCCGGAGGCGCTCGAGCTCGGGCAGCTGCCTCGCGAGCTCCGCCTCGAGCCGCTGCGTGCCCGCGCCGATCCGTGCGACCTCGGCGGAGCGGCATTCGGGGCAGGCGGTGGGGACGACCTCCGTCCGCCCGCAGTGGTGGCAGCGGAGGGCGCCGTCTGCGTGCAGCGTCAGCGCGACGTCGCAGTGGGGGCAGCGACGCGAGATACCGCACGCGCGGCAGTGGACGGCGGGTGCCATGCCCCGCCGGTTGAGGAGCAGGATCGCCCGCCCGCCATGGTCGACGAGCCCACCGAGCGCTTCGAGCAGCGGCGCCGACAGCGGGTAGCCGGCCTCCCGCCGAAGGTCGACGAGCCGCACACGCGGCATCGGCGCGCCGATCCTCGCGCCGAGGGAGCACCGCGGCAGGCGCGCCCAGCTCTCGGGCCGCGGGGTCGCCGAGCCGTAGACGGCCACGGCGCCCTCGAGTGCGGCGCGCTTCGCGGCGACCGTGCGCGCGTCGTAGCGAGGGTCGGACTCCTGCTTGTACGCGGCGTCGTGCTCCTCGTCGACGACGATCAGGCCGACGCCGCGCATCGGCGCGAACACCGCCGACCGGGCCCCGACGACGATCCGCGCCTCGCCGCGCGCGATCCGGTCTCGCTCGTCGCGGCGCTCCGCATCGCCGAGCGACGAATGGACGATCGCGACGAGGTCGCCGAAGCGCCGCCGGAAGCGACCCACTGTCTGCGGCGCGAGAGCGATCTCCGGGACGAGGACGATCGTCCCGAGGCCGCGCTCGAGCGCCGCCGCACACGCCTGGAGGTACACCTCGGTCTTTCCGCTCCCGGTCGGGCCGTCGAGGAGGACGTGTTCGCCCACTCCCTCGTCGAGCGCGGCGACGATCCGCGCGACGGCCTCCCGCTGGTCGTCCGAGAGCCGCTCCGGCTCGGGCTCGCCCGCGAGCGACTCGCGCAGGGCGGGCGACGGCCGCTCCCCGCGGGGCGCACGCCGCGCGGGCGCGACGAGCTCGAGCGCGCGGGCCGGCGTCGAGCCGTAGTAGTCGGCGAGCCACAGGGCGAGGTCGACGAGCTGCGGCGGGAGCTCGTCGAGCAGGCGGCCGACGGGCGCGGGCTCGATCCCGGGCGGCGCACCGACGCCGACGTCCGCGACCACCCCGCGCGTCGTGCTGCGTCCGAGACGAACGGAGACGACCGCGCCCTTCGCCGTGCCCTCGGGCACCTCGTAGGTGAACGGGCGCGCGAGCGTCCGGGTCGAGACGAGCGGATAGACCGACGCGAGCGGCACGAGACGAGGGTACTGGCGGGCCGCGACGACCTCGCTCGCGCCGCCCCGGATAGACTCGTCTCATGGCGGGGAGTCACGGGCACTCGGTCGACGAGTACCTCGAGGTCATCTACTTCCTCGCGTTCCCGATCGGCGAGTACCGCCCGGCGGGCGAGGCGGCGATCGCCTCCCGCGTCGCCGACATGCTCGGCGTCTCGCGTGCGTCGGCCGGCGAGATGCTCAAGCGTCTAGAGGCCGAGGGCCTCGTCGAGCGCGGTGAGCAGAAGGAGGCGATCCTGACGCCGGTCGGGATCGAGCGCGCGGAGCGGGTCGTCCGCAAGCACCGCATCATCGAGCGCTTCCTGACCGACTTCATGGGGTACACGGCGTCGGAGTCGCACGTCTACGCGGACGAGATGGGCGACACGTTCACGGACGAGATGATCGACCGCATCTACGAGCGCCTCGACCGGCCCGACCGCTGCCCGCACGGGTGGCCGATCTCCACGGAGTTCGAGCAGAGCGAGAACGAGGGCCTGCTCACGCTCGCCGAGCTCACCCCGGGCCAGGCGGGAGAGATCGTCCGGCTCGCCGAGCACGACGGCGACCTTCTCCACTGGTTCTACGACGAGGGTCTCGTTCCGGGCTCGAAGGTCGCAGTCGTCTCCGCGCAGCCCGCCGCCGGTCAGCTCACGATCGCCCTCGAGGGCTCGGAGCGCGC
>DASSVY010000187.1:0-3276 GCA_035705535.1 Gaiella sp.
GCGTCGACGCGGTCTTCGCCAACGCGGGCCTCGCGGCCGTGCCGGGCTTCCGCTCCGAGGGCGGGCAGACGCTCGACACGATCGAGCGCTCGGACTGGGATCACGTCCTCGGCGTCAACCTCACCGGCGTCATGCACACCATGCGCAGCGCCGCGCGCGTGATGAAGACGCAGGGCTCGGGCCGCATCGTCGTCACGGCCTCGAACGCCGGTCTCCGGATCGAGCCGATGGCCTGCTACGGCTACCACGCGAGCAAGGCTGCGGTGATCCACCTCGTCCGCGCCGCAGCGCTCGAGCTGGCGCCCCACGGGATCCTCGTCAATGCGATCTGCCCGGGCCCGTTCTACGGGACGCTGATCGGCGGCGGCGTCACCGAGCACCCGACCGAGGAGCTCCAGGAGCAGTGGGAGACGCTGATCCCGCTCGGGCGCATGGCGCACCCGGACGAGCTGAAGGGCGTCGTCCTGCTCCTGGCCTCCCCCGCGTCGAGCTTCATCACCGGCTCTGCGCTCGTCGTCGACGGCGGCTCCCTCGTCCAGGCATGAGCCCCTCGACCGGACAGCCGATCGCGCAGGGCGACGTCCTCTGGTCCCCGCCGCCCGACGCGCGCGAGCGCTTCGTGATCGGTCGCTACCTCGGCTGGCTCGAGCGGGAGCGTGGGCTCTCGTTCGCCGGGTACGACGACCTCTGGCGGTGGTCGGTCTCCGATCTCGAGGGGTTCTGGTCGTCGGTGTGGGAGTTCTTCGAGGTCCGTTCGCACGCGCCGTACGAGCGGGTGCTCGGCTCGCGGGAGATGCCCGGAGCCGAATGGTTCCCCGGCGCCCGGCTGAACTTCGCCGAGCACATGGTGGGGCGCGACGAGGACGTCGACAGGAGCGCGGTCGTCGCGTACTCCCAGACGCGCCCGACGATCGAGCTGACCTTCGGCGACCTCCGCGACCAGGTTGCGCGCGCCCGCGCCGGGCTGCAGCGGCTCGGCGTCGGCCGCGGTGACCGGGTCGTCGCCTATCTCCCGAACATCCCGGAGACACTCGTCGGCTTTCTCGCGACGGCGAGCCTCGGTGCGATCTGGGCGACGTGCCCGCCGGAGTTCGGCGTGCGCAGCGTGCTCGACCGCCTCGGGCAGCTCGAGCCAAAGGTGATCCTGGCCGTCGCCGGCTACCGCTACGGCGAGAAGTACGTCGACCGCCGCGAGCAGGTGGCGGAGGTGCGGAGCAACCTCCCGAGCCTCGACGCAGTCGTCCATGTCCCGTACGGCGGCGGGGACGACGACGTGCTTCCGGACGCCGTCCCCTGGGACGACCTGCTGGCCGGCCAGGCAGAGCTCGCGTTCGACCCGCTTCCGTTCGACCATCCGCTCTACGTGCTGTTCTCGTCCGGGACGACCGGCCTGCCGAAGGCGATCGTCCACTGCCACGGCGGGATCCTGCTCGAGCACCTGAAGAACCACGGCTTCAGCTGGGATCTCCACCCGGGCGACCGCCTCCAGTGGTTCACCACGACCGCGTGGATGATGTGGAACGCGCTCGTCTCGGTGCTCCTGCTCCGGGCGTCGATCGTGATGATCGACGGCAACCCCGCCTACCCCGACATCTCGTTCCAGTGGCGAGTGCTCGAAGAGACGCGGCCGACGTTCTTCGGGCTGAGCCCGGCGTTCACGATGGCGTGCCGCAAGGAGGGTCTCGAGCCCGGCCGGCTGTTCGACCTCTCCTCGGTACGCATGGTCTGCGAAGCAGGCTCGCCGCTCCCGCTCGAGGGGTACGAGTGGCTCTACGAGCAGTTCGGCCCGAACGTCGTCGTCAACGTCGGGAGCGGCGGCACCGACGTCTGCACGGGGATCGTGCAGGGCATGCCGCTGTGTCCCGTCTACGCCGGCGAGATGTCGACGCGGATGCCGGGCGCGGACGTGGACGCCTTCGCCGCGGACGGCACGCCCGTCGTCGGGGAGCTCGGCGAGCTCGTGATCAAGCAGCCGATGCCCTCGATGCCGGTCGCCTTCTGGAACGACCCGGACGGCTCACGCTACCGGCAGGCGTACTTCGAGACCTACCCGGGCGTATGGCGCTTCGGGGACTGGGTCCTGCTCACCGACCGCGGCACCGCGATCATCACGGGCCGCTCGGACGCGACCCTGAACCGCGGCGGCGTGCGGCTCGGCTCGAGCGAGATCTACTCGGTCGTCGAGGAGATCGACGAGGTGCTCGACAGCCTCGTCGTCCACCTCGAGGAGGACGACGAGCTGCTGCTCTTCGTCGTGCTCCGCCCGGGCGTCGAGCTCGACGACGAGCTCCGGAAACGGATCGCCGACTCCCTCCGGACCGCGCTCTCTCCCCGCCATGCCCCGGACACGATCGTGGCGGTGCCCGCTGTCCCCCGCACCATGACCGGCAAGAAGCTCGAGGTGCCCGTGAAGAGGATCCTCACGGGGGCCAACGTGTCGGACGTGGCCGCGCGCGATGCCCTCGTCGATCCGGAGTCGCTCGAGGCGTTCGCGGACTACGCCGGACGGCGGGCGCTCCCCGTTCGCTCCTGATGCCCCTCGACCGGCTCGGGCACGCGCTCGTGCTGACGGACGACCTCGAGGCCACGAGGGCCTTCTACTGCGACGTGCTCGGCTTCGAGGCCGGCGATCGACCCGCGCTCTCGTTTCCGGGCTATTGGCTCTATCTCGGCGGCGTCGCCTGCGTGCACGTCGCGGAGCGCGCCGCGTACGAGGCGGAGCTCGACCGCATGGGACTGGCGCGCGCACAGGGGCCTGTCGACCACCTCGCCTTCGACGCCGAGAATCACGACGACATCGTCGCGCGCCTGGACACGGCCGGTGTTCACGCGGTCTCGAACGAGGTGCCCGCAGCCGGCCTCCGCCAGCTGTTCGTGGACGACCCGAACGGCGTTCGAATCGAGCTGAACGTAAGGTAGCCGCCGCTGCGCGCACCAACCGGCGGTATGCCAGGATTGTCTGCTGCAACCGAGCTGGAGGCTGAGATGGGCCACGAAGACGTCCCGGTTCTGATCGTCGGCGGCAGCCTGGTCGGCCTCTCGACCGCCGTGTTCCTCGGCCATCATGGGGTTCCCTCGCTCGTCCTCGAGCGCCACCGCGGCACGGCGATCCACCCGCGGGCGGCGCTCGTCAACCAGCGCACGATGGAGACGTATCGCGCGGTCGGCCTCGAGGACCAGATCGAGGATGCCGCGGCACGGGAGTTCGTCCAGAACGGCGCGATCGTCTCCGTCGACAGCCTCGGCGGCAAGGAGCTCGACTGGTACTTCCGGTTC
>DASSVY010000188.1:0-2688 GCA_035705535.1 Gaiella sp.
CGCGACGATCTCGCCGTCGGCGGGGACGCGGCCACCTGGGCGTACGAGCACGACGTCGCCGATCTCGAGAGCGTCGAGCGGGACCCGCTCCGTCTCGCCGTCGCGGACGCGCTCGGCCACGTCCGGCAAGAGCTCCGCGAGCGCCGTCAGCGCGCCGCGGGCCTGACCGAGCGCCTTCATCTCCTGCCAGTGGCCGAAGAGCATCACCACGACCAGCGCCGAGAGCTCCCACCAGAACTCGAGGTCGATCACGCCGAGCTCCGAGAGCACGCTCGCCACGAAGGCGACCGAGATCGCGAGCGAGACGAGCAGCATCATCCCGGGCGCACGCCCGCGAAGCTCGTCGAGCGCGCCTGCCAGGAAGACCCAGCCGCCGTAGACGAAGATCACCGTGCCGAGCACCGGCGCGACGAGACCGTCACCGGGGAACTGGGGCGCGGTGAAGCCGAACCAGTCCTGGATCATCTCGCTGTAGACGACGACCGGGACGGCGAGGATCAGCGTGATCCAGAAGCGACGCCTGTAGACGTCCGCGTGACCGGCATGGCCGCCGTGGCCATGCTCGTGACCGTGACCGCCGTGCTCGCTCATCCGGCCACCTTGCGCCGTGCGCCTATGGCTGGATCAGCCCGCGCCGGATGGCGTAGCGGGTGAGCTCGACGCCGCGCGGCGCAACAGCACGGCGTTGGCGGCCAGCGCGAGTCCGAACCCGAGGACGAGTGCCTCGGTGAGTCGGCCGGGCCGACTGACGGTCACCGGCAAGGGTCGCCAACGCCAGGAGCGCCGCGTTGACCGCGAAGACCCGCCAGAGGAGCGGAAAGCCAGGAGTGCTCATCTCGAAGACTGCTCGGGAGTTCTACCGTGCGACAGCCGATGCCTCAGCGACCAGAGCGTCGATCGGCCAGGACCACGACGAGGGCGAGTGCGGCGAGCAGCAGGCCCCAGCCGAGCCCGGCGACGTCGGGGAGCGTTCCGATCAGCACCACGCTCGCGACGACCGCGAGCCCGAGCCCGATCACCAGCGGGGAGATGGTCGCGCGACGTGCGCCACGACGGTCAGCGCTGAGACGGCGCATCATCGCTCGCGCGGGCGATCGGAACGAGACCCGGCCAGGGAGATCACCGCGACGACGATCGCAAGCACGACGACCAGGCCGACGAACGTCGCCGTGATGAAGAGCTGCGGGTCCATGGCGACCACTCCGGGATCCGGGGTCAAGCCGCTCAACTCGACAGCCCGAAGCTCGGGGGCAGACAGTCGACGCCGCCGAGGTGAGAGGGGTCGTCGGAGACCAGCCCGCCTGCGGCCAGGATGAAGCAGTGGACGCAGAAGTCCCCGTGCCCGGTCTCCACCCACGTCCGCATGCAGGTGTTGCTCGCAAGGTGCAAGAGCGACTCACAGCGGTCGCAGCGCACGCGCGTCCGCGCGAGCGAATGCGCCTTCGGCAGGCGATCCACGACGTGGCTGTGGAGGAGCGGTTCGTGCGCCACCCGCGACCGGCGACGTCCGACCGCCGTCCGTCCTCGCTCGAGCGACCGGGTCATGGCGTCACCGCGCCGGGCGGAACGATCAGCACGGGGCAGCGAGCAAGCCCGATCAGGCTCGTCGAGACGCTTCCGAGCAGCGCGGACCGGAGCGGCCCGCGCCCGCGCGACCCGACGACGATCAGCTGCGCGCGCTCGTCGTCCGCGAGGTCGGCGAGTCGCTCGGCCGGGATTCCGGTGACGACACGCTGCTCGGCGCGGTCGAGGCCGGTCGCGTCGGCGACCTCGTCGAGCAGGCGCTCGCCCTCGGCTTCGCGCTCGACGGTGGTCGCGAAGAACGGCGCCGTCGCACCTCTGAAGGGGCCGGTCGTCGGGTGGAGCGAGGGCGCAGGCTCGACGACGTGCGCGAGCACGAGACGCGCGTCGAGGCGATCGGCGAGCTCGGTCGCGCAGACGAGCGCGGCCTGGGAGTCGGGCGAGCCGTCGATCCCACACACGATTGCTGTCTTCATCCCACGCTCTCCTGACATGGGCATTGCGCGGGAGACCGCGCCCACCATCGATGTCCCCCACTTCGCGGGCGCGGTCTCCCTCTCGGCCGGCCACGTGCGGCCGGCCGGTCCTTTGGAACCATGGCGCTCAGGCAGCCTCTCTCTCGAGCGACGGCTCCGAGGCCGGGCTCACGTCCACCACTTCGAGCTCGAGGACACCGCGAGGGGTCTCGACGTCGAGCCGGTCGCCTGGACGGCCTCCGACGAGGGCTTGACCCACCGGCGCCTTGACGGACACGCGGCTGCTGTCGACGTCCGACTCGAGCGGGCCGACGAGCTCGTACTCGTGTGTCGACCCGGCGGCGAGGTCGCGGACGCGCACGAGGGTCCCGATCCCCGCGCGACCGTCCGTGGGAGGCTCGACGATCTCGGCAGAGCGCACGCGTGCCTCGAGGAGCGAGATCCGCTGCTCGAGCTGCACCTGCTCCTCGAGAAGGTCGCCCAGCACCGGATTGTCCTCGAGATCGCCATCCTCCCTCGCCTCGCGGAGCCGCTCGGTCAGCGCGCGCCGCGCATCGGTGCGCAGCGTCTCGATCTCTCGCGAGAGGCGGTCGTAGCCCGCGGCGCTGATCAGCACCGTCGCTTCGACGTTCATCGGCAGCGTTGTCACCTTCGGCTCCTCTCGGTCGGATGGCGTTGGGCCATCGTCGCC
>DASSVY010000189.1:0-4170 GCA_035705535.1 Gaiella sp.
CGCCCGACGGCGCAGATGCACTCGCCGAACGAGCGCATCCCCGCCGCTGCTCTGCGCGAGGGCCTCGAGACGATGGTGGAGGTTCTCCGCCGGTTCGGCCGACTTGGCTGAGGCCGGCCCCACGAGCCCTCTCGCGGAGGAGCTCGCCGACGAGGTGCTCGAGCGCTTCCTGCGCTACGTCGTGGTCGACACCCAGGCCGATCCGACGTCGACCGACTACCCCTCGACGGCGAAGCAGCTCGATCTCTCGCGCCTGCTCGTCGAGGAGCTGCGGGGGCTCGGTCTCGACGACGTCGAGCTGACCGAGCCCGGCTACGTCTTCGCAACGATTCCCGGCACGGTCGAGGACGCGCCGACCGTCGGGCTGATCGCCCACGTCGACACGTCACCGGCAGCGCCCGGGACGGGAGTCGAGCCGATCGTCCACCGCGCCTGGGCCGGGGATCCCATCGTGCTGCCGGGCGACACTGCGCAGGTGCTCGACCCAGACGACATGCCGGGCCTCGCGGACAAGCGCGGTCACGACATCGTGACGAGCGACGGGACGACGCTGCTCGGCGCCGACGACAAGGCCGGCGTCGCCGTCATCGTCACGGCGGCGCGAAGGCTCCTCGCCGAGGACGGCCCACGCGCGACGGCGCGGATCGCGTTCACCGTCGACGAGGAGGTCGGCCGCGGCACCGACCACTTCGACCTCGACGCGTTCGGCGCCGACCTCGCGTACACGTTCGACGGGTCAGGGCTGGGGGAGGTCGAGGCGGAGACGTTCTCCGCCTACGAGCTCGTCCTGACGATCACCGGCGTCGGCGTGCATACCGGAACAGCGAAGGGGCGGCTCGTCAACGCGCTCAAGCTGCTGGCCGACGTGGTTGCGGCGCTGCCGCGCGAGGGCCTCTCGCCCGAGACAACCGAGGACCGCGAGGGCTTCGTCCACCCCGAGCGGCTCACCGGCACCGCCTCGCGCGCGACGCTCTGGATGATCGCGCGCGACCACGACGACGCCAGGCTCGAGGAACACGTCGAGCTCGTCCGCGGAATCGCCGCGGAGATCGTCGGGCGCGAGCCGCGCGCCTCGTTCGACTTCGCCGTCGTCGACCAGTACAGGAACATGCGCACCGCCCTCGACCGTCACCCGGAGATCATCGAGGCCGCAGAGGAGGCGATCCGGCGAGCCGGTGTCGAGCCGGTGCACTGCATCATCCGGGGCGGCACCGACGGCGCGCGGCTGACCGAGAAGGGCCTCCCGACCCCGAACCTCTTCACCGGAGGCCAGCACTACCACTCGGTGCGCGAGTGGGCATCCGTCCAGGACATGGCCGCCGCGACGGCGACGTGCGTCGAGCTCGTGCGCGTTTGGGGCGAGCCGAACCGGCTCCGCCGCCAGGGCTAGAGAAGTCCGGCGCGTTCCGCGTCAGGCGGAATGCACGTCGCAGCCGAGCCACTCGTGGCCGAACCGGCGCATCTCGTCGATGATCGGCTTCAGCGCGTCGCCCTTCTCCGTCAGCTGATACTCGACGCGGGGCGGCGACTCGGCGTAGCTGCGGCGCACGACGATTCCCTCCGCCTCGAGCCAGCGGAGCCGCTCGGCGAGCGTCCGCGGGCTGATCCCGGCGCAGGCGTGCTCCAGCTCGGTGAACCGGCGCGGTCCCTCCGAGAGGTCGTGGACGATGAGAACCGTCCACTTCGACCCGACGATCTCACCCGTCGCGGCCACCGAGCACTGCCCGGCCTGATGCACCGGCAGCATCGTCCTCGCGGTATCGGCGGATGCGGCCATGTCTCGAAGTGTACGGTCCGCGGGCGCCGTTTCCATGGCCGCGTAGCTCAGTCGGACGGCTGGGCGATCCGCCGCTGGCACTGCGCCGTGCACGTCCACGCGAGGACGAGCGGGCGGAGGAACTTCGCGAGGCCCACGGCCCCTGCCGACGTGAGGTGGAGGCCGTCGTCGACGAACCACTTCGGTTTCGTCGCGCTGGCGCCGTCCCAGTCGGCGATCTGGATCTGCGGCCAGCGCCTCGCCGCGGCGCGGATCGCCGCGTTGGTCGCCTGGTAGAGCGGGCGCTTCTCCTGCATCGTGACCCAGATCACGGTCGTTACCCGCTGGCGGACGAGCGCCTGCATGACGCGGTCCACGTCGTCGCCGTACTCGCCGGGCGGGTCGTTGTAGCCGACGTCGATGACGACGACGCTCCCGAGCGGCTTGGCCGGCTGCGTGACGAGCGAGAGGACGCTCTGCGGCCGGTCGCCCTTGTAGGGGCAGCCCGTCTCGGCGAGCCGCCGGCACACCTTCGCGTCGATCTGCAGGTCGAGCCCGCGAGCGAGGGTCTTCCGGGCGGTCGCCTGGTAGGCGATCGCGGCCGCGACCGAGTCGCCGAAGAGCGTCACCCGCGGACGGGCGGAGCCTCCGGCCGACGCAGTGGCGGCGACGAGCGCGCACGCGGCCAGCGCGGCGACCAGGGCGGAGGCGGTGCGCACGCGGGAACCCTACCCGCCTTGTTTGCGGCTCAGTCCCAGGGCGGCGGGTTGTGCACCCAGCGGCCGCCGACCATCGTCGCGACGACCTGCACCTCGCGGAGCTCGTCGGGAGAGATCGTGACCGGATCGCGGTCGAGCACGACGAGATCGGCGAGGAACCCGGGCAGGAGCCTCCCGCGCCGGCGCTCGTCGCCGGCGAGCCAGGCAGGCGCGACGGTCGCCGCGTGGAGCGCCTGCTCGACCGTCACGGCCTCCTCGCTGCGCCAGCCGGGCCGCTCGTCGATCGTCCGCAGGACGCCGGCCGCGATCCCGGCCAGCGGGTCGAGCTCCTCGACCGGCGCATCCGAGCCGTTCGCGACGACCGCACCGCTCGAGCGCAGCGTGCCGAACGCGTAGGTCCCCTCGAGCCGGTCTCCCCAGAATCGCTCGGCGAGGTCGCGGTCGGACGGCGCATGGCTGAACTGCACGGAGCAGGCGACGCCGAGCTCCGCGAACCGGGTCAGGTCGGCCGGGTCGAGGCACTGGGCGTGCTCGATCCGCTGGCGGAGCCCGAGCGGCTGCCAGACGTCCCGCGTCGCCTCGAACGCGTCGAGCGCCTCGCGGTTCGCGCGGTCGCCGATCGCATGGACGGCCACCGGCCAGCCTGCCGCGGCCGCTGCGCGGACGATCTCCGCGAGCTCGTCGCCGCTCGTGATGCAGACGCCGCTGCCGTCGAGCATCCATGCGGTCTGCGACCCGAGGGTGCCGTCCATGAACGTCTTCAGGTAGCCGAGGCGGAGGTAGTCGTCTCCGATCCGCGAGCGCAGTCCGAGCTCCGTGAGCCGGCCGATGTGCTCGACCGGGAGCGACTGCCAGACGCGCAGCGTCAGCCCGTCGGTCTCGTGGATCCGGGCGAAGATCCCGTGCGCACCGAGCCAGCCGTCCTTGTCGTGGATTGCACCGACGCCGCGCTCGTTCGCGACGCGGAGCCCCTCTCGGGTTGCGGCTACCCACTCGTCCTCCGTCACCGTGACGTGCTGCTCGCGGAACCGCCAGGCGGACTCCTCGCGCAGCACGCCGGTCGGCTCGCCGTTCGCGGCACGCTCGACGACGCCGCCGTGGACCTCGAGGTCGCCGCCGGCGCGGGCGAGTGCCGCGGTGTTGAGCCAGAGCGAGTGGTAGTCCTTCGACCAGAGCGCTGCCGGGCGCTCGCCGGTGACTGCGTCGAGCGCCTCGCGGGACGGGTGCTCGTCCCAGGCAGCGTCGCGCCAGCCGTGGCCGCGGATCCACTCGCCGCTGGAGGCGTGGGCCGAGATCCGCGAGAGCGCCTCGGCGAGCGAGTCGGCGCCCTCGAGTTGGACGTCGCTTCGCGCGAGCGACCATGTCGGGAAGTGGACGTGGGAGTCCGTGAACGCGGGGAGGACGCAGCGACCGCGGAGGTCGACGCGCTCGGGCGTCGGGAGGGCATTCTCGTGCGTCCCGACGCCGCCGACGACCCGCTCGCCCGCGATCGCGAGCGCCGCGGCCGTGGGCAACGACGGATCCATTGTGCGGACGACGCCGTTCGTCAGGATCATGCGCCGAGCCTAGATGGTCGGCGGAGCGCTACGATCGGATCCCGAACGGAGGATCGCTTGAGCTTCGACCGGCCCTTCGCGCTGCTCTCGCTCGCGGTGCTTGCCGCCCTGGCGGCCGGATTCGTCGTGCTGGCGCGGC
>DASSVY010000190.1:0-3937 GCA_035705535.1 Gaiella sp.
TCGAGATCGAGGTGGAGGCGGTGCTCCCGTGAAGCAGATCGTCCCGCGGTCGATCACGGGCCTCGCCGAGGGGCCCGCGGAGAGCGTCCTCGATCACCGGTTCGGCGCGAGCGAGCAGTACACGCTCGGCGTCGAGGAGGAATACATGCTCCTCGACCCGCAAAGCCTCGACCTCGTCCAGCACATCGACACGGTGCTCGACGCCGTCGAGGGCGACGCGCTCGCCGACCGCATCAATGCAGAGCTGATGCAGTCCGTGCTGGAGATCGCGACCCCCGTGTGCGCGAACGCCGGCGACGTGATGCGGGAGCTGACGACCCTGCGGAGCTACGTGCGCGACGTCGGCCGCGACCAGGGTCTCCGCGTCGGCTCCGCGGGCACGCATCCGTTCAGCCTGTTCGAGCGGCAGCGGATCACGGCGAAGGACCGCTATCACGCCCTCATCGACCAGCTCCAGTACGTCGCGCGACGTGAGCTGATCTTCGGGATGCACGTCCACGTCGCCGTCGACGACCCGGACAAGGCGATCCAGGTCGTCAACGGCCTCCTGCCGCAGCTTGCGCCGCTCCTCGCGCTCTCGGCGAGCTCGCCGTTCTGGCGAGGAGAGCCGACGGGGCTCGCCTCCAGCCGGCAGATCGTCTTCTCCGCGTTCCCCCGCTCGGGACCGCCGCCGCGCTTCAACGACTACGCCGACTACGCCGCGGTGGTCGGCCAGCTCGAGCGGACGGGCTGCATCGCGGACTACACGCACATCTGGTGGGACATCCGCCCGCATCCGAAGTGGGGGACGATCGAGGTGCGCATCTGCGACGCGGTCACGCGCGTCGAGGACGCGGTCGCGATCGCGGCCTACTGCCAGGCGTTCGTCAAGCTCCTCTCCGAGCGCTTCGACGCCGGCGAGGAGATTCCGAGCCACCACCGGATCCTGACCACCGAGAACAAGTGGCTGGCGGCCCGTTACGGGCTCGACGCGCCGGTGATGGACCTCGCGACGGGCCGCCGGATCCGCATCCCGCTGGCAAAGCTCGTGCGCCGCACCGTGCGTGACCTCGAGCCGCACGCGCGCGACCTCGGCTCCGAGCGCGAGCTGGAGGGGATCGAGGAGATCCTGCGCCGCGGCAACTCGGCCGAGGCCCAGCTTCGCGTGTTCAACGCGAATCGCGACATCGTCGAGGTCGTCCGCGCAATCGCGGACGCGACGGAGACGCTGCCCGCAGGCGCCGTCTCGCCCGCGGGCTAACGCCTCCGCCTCGGCTACGCGAGGGTGACGGCGAAGGTCTTCGGATCGACGCTCGCGAGCGGCCGGCCGTCCGGCCCGACCAGCGTCAGGGCTCCCGGCTTCACCGTGAGCTGCGCGTGCTCGAGGATCGACTGTCCCCCGCCCTTCCACGGCAGGTCGATGCAGCGCGCGCTGCGGGTCCGCGTGTTCAGCGCGTGGATGAACGCATGCGACGCGCCCCCGTTGTAGAGCGTGTACGCCCAGGTCCGGTCGGGGCTCCACGCGCGGTACATCGGGATGCCGTTCATCTGCTCGTCGGGCTCGGTCCTGTCGACGATCGCGCCCGGCTCGAGCCTGCCTGTGCGCATGTTCAGCGAGCGGACGACGTAGTGGATCCCGCCGTCCACGCCCTGCGGGAACTGGAGCAGATAGAGCCGGCGGCCATCTGGTGAGAGCGCGTCGAAGGCGAACGTGCCGCGTAGGTCGATCGTCCGGAGCGGGCGCAGCGTGTGCGTGTCGATCACGACGAAGCGGGTGCGGGACTGGTCGTCGTACACCGACGACGAGAGCACGAGCCGGCGGCCGTTCGCCCACGTGCCCTCGGCGGCGCCGCTGAAGGTGACGCCGGGCACGCCGAGCTCCCCGCTCAGCACGCGCTGGCGGATCGTCGTGCCGTCGCGGTCGCGAACCAGCCGGACCCGCGTGCTCGAGGCGTTCGTGCCGGCGATCGTGACGACGTGCGCCCCACCGGCGACCGCGATGCCCGGCTCGCCGATCACGAGCGGCGCGGCCGGTCCTGCGGCCGAGGCCGCCGCCGGGAGCGCGGCGCTCGCCAGCAGTGCCGCGCAGGCGATGAATCTCGTTCTCATGGGAGACCTCCTCGTTCCGACGACGACGAATACACCGGCCGGGCGGTTCCGGTTCCTCAGCCGGCCTCGACGACGCAGGCGTCGTGCGCCGAGCGGGTGAGGCGTCGAACGAAGCGAACGGCTCCGCCGGGCGCGAGCACCGCAACCGTGCCCTCGTTCAGCGAGGGCGTGACGACCGCGGGCCGGCCGAAGCTTTGCTGGGGCTGCTGGCAACACACTGTTGCAAGCTCCGTCGCGCGCCGAGCGGTACGGTCGTCGCCTCGTGGGCTCGCGTTCCGGTCGCTTCGTCGCCCTCGCGATCGCGGTCTATGTCGCCTGCGCGCTCTGGGCGACGTGGCCCGCGATCCGCCACGTCGAGGGGCACTACCTCGCCCGCCCGGCGGCCGGGTACGGCCAGGCTGCGGCAGGCGACCACCTCCAGCTCGGCTGGAGCTTCTGGCTCGTCGGCCACCAGCTCGAGCGGGGCGCCTCGCCGCTGACCGACCCGTATTCCTTCCGCCCCGAGGCCGAGGCGCCGCCGAACCTCCAGGGCTGGCTGCTCGGCGTCCCGTTCTGGCCCCTCGCGGCCGTGTTCGGGAACGTCTGGGCGTACGACCTCGTCGTGCTCCTGACGTTCGTGCTCGCCGGGGCGCTCATGTGCTGGTGGCTTCGCTCCCTCGACGCCTCGCGTCCCGCGGCGCTCGTCGGGGGCGTGGTGTTCTGCCTGATGCCCTACCGGGTCGGCCAGTCGACGGGGCACCTGCTCGGGCTTGTCGCCTTCCTGCTGCCCGCGACGCTGCTCGCCCTCGAACGGCGGCGGTACGTCGTCGCCGCGCTCGTCCTCGCGGCGATCCCGCTCTCCGGTCAGCTCCACCCTACGCTCGGCGCGATCCCGCTCGCGCTGGGCTATGCGTGGGCGCGCGTGCCGCGCGACGACCGCTGGAAGGCTGCGGCGGCCGTCGTGCCCGCGCTCGCGGCCGGGCTGATCGTCGACCGCTGGACGGTCTCCGGGTCGATCGGGACAGGCCGCTCGTTCGGACAGGTCGCGCGCTACTCGGCGGAGCTCTCCGACTTCGTCACGCGCGCCGTCGGCAGCGGCGTGGAGGAGCTCGTGTTCGTCGGCTGGCTCACGCCGATTCTCGCGCTCGCGGGCCTCGTCGCGATCAGGCGGCAACGCGGGCTCGCGGCCGTCCTCGGTCTCGCCGCCCTCGTGCCGTGCGTGCTGGCGCTCGGGTCGAACCTGCCCGGGTACGAGACGGCCTGGCGCGTCGTCCCCGGCCTCGACTCGACCCGCGTTCCCGAGCGGTTCATGCCGATTGCCTGCCTCGCGCTCGCCGCGCTTGCCGGGTTCGGGTTCGAGCTAGCAACAGTCCGTTACGAGCGCATCCCACCCGCCGCCGTCGCAACGGCTGCTGCAGTCGTGGTCGTCGCGATAGCGCTCGATCTCCGCGTGCCCGTGTTCGGGGCGGTCGCGGCCGACGAGCCGAGTGCGGCGTACGCCGCGATCCGCGGCGACGGTCGGCTCCTCGAGCTCCCGGTGTTCCGACCCGACATCCACTACGGCAGCGTCTACCTCGGGTACGCGCGCCAGAGCCCGCGCGAGCGGCCGCAGGGATACTCGACGCTCGCCCCACCCCCTGCCAACCGGCTCGCGCGCCGGCTGCGTGAGCTGTCCTGCGGCCGCGGCTCCGTCCCCGCCGATCTCGGCGTGCGCTTCGTCGCCGTCCACCGCGGTCTCTACGCGCAGAGCGGGTTCTTCGGGCCCGGATGCGCGGAGCGGGCAGAGGCGATGTTGGGTGCGGACGGCTGGAAGCTCCTTGCCCGCGACGGGCAGATCGCCTCGTACGGCCGGTAGCTCAGACGTGGGCGC
>DASSVY010000191.1:0-8301 GCA_035705535.1 Gaiella sp.
AGGAGCGCGTCCAGGATCGCAGCGAGGTGAGCCGCGCCCTTCACGAGGTCGCCGCGGGCCGCTCGGTCGTCGACGCGCGGATCGTCGAGGCCCTGCTCCACGCGCGGCGGACGCGCGAGGAGTCGGGGCTCGACACCCTGACCACCCGTGAGCAGGAGATCCTCGCGCTGATCGCGGAGGGGTGGAGCAACGAGGCGATCGCCGCCCGCCTGGTGATCACCAAGCGGGCCGTCGAACGTCACATCAACGCGATCTTCTGGAAGCTCGAGCTCGGCGACTCGGCCGACGTGAGCAGGCGCGTCAAGGCGGCGCTCCTCTTCCTCGCCGGGCAGGACGGTTAGCACCGTCCACACCCACATGCCCGCACCGTGGCCGGCCCGACCCGGCAGCGTCATGCTGCCGACACCGAGATGCCCAGCGTCGAGGATTCGAGCTCGGCCCGGCGGCCTCCCGCCCGCGTCCTCGCGGTGGACGACGACCCGTCCTTCCTCGCGCTGCTGTGCGACGTCGTCGAGGCGGCGAGCGAGCTCGAGCTCGTCGGAGAGAGCGACTGCGGCGAGGGCGCCGTCCACTCTGCCGCCGATCTCCGGCCGGACATGGTCGTGATGGACGTGCGCATGCCGACGCTCGACGGGATCTCCGCGTCGACCCGGATCAAGGCGAGCCTGCCCTCGGCGCTCGTCGTGCTCGTCTCGGCGACGCATCCGGACGAGCTCCGGCAGGAAGCCAGCGGCTGCGGGGCCTCCGCGATCCTGTGGAAGGGCGACCTCCGTCCCCGGCTCCTCGACGAGCTCTGGCTGCACCATCGCGAAGCGCTGTCGCGCGCCTGAGAGACTTCGGCCCCCGTGTTCTTCTCGCTCAGCAGCCTGGCGGTCGCCGTGCTCGTCACCGCAGTGGTCGGGGGCGTCACCGCGGCAGGCGTCGTCCTCGGGCGCTACCTCCGGAAGCATTCGGAGACGCTGCGCGAGCCGTTCGGCGTGCTGCAGGCCGCGCTGCTCGGCGTCGTCGGCTTGATCCTCGCGTTCGGGCTCTCGCTCGCCGTCGGCCGCTACGAGGACCGCCGGGCGGCGGTCGTCGCCGAGGCGAACGCGATCGGCACGACGTACCTCCGCGCGCAGCTGCTCGCGGAGCCTCAGCGAAGCCGCTCGCTGGCGCTCCTCCGCGAGTACACCGACCTGGCGATCCAGCTCTCGCACGACGTACCCGCGAGCACCCAGATGAAGCGCACCGCCGCGGCGGAGGGAATCGTCCAGCGCCGCCTGTGGGCGCTGGCGGGCGAGGCGCTGGACAGGGCGCCCGTCGCGAGCGGGCCGCGCCTCTACGTCGACAGCCTGAACTCGACGATCGACATGCAGACCGTCCGCATCTCGGGGCTCAACAACCGCGTTCCGGGGGCGGTCCTCGCGCTGGAGGTGATCGGCGCCGCGGCGGCGCTCGGGCTGCTCGGCCTGTACCTGTCCGTGCTGGGACGTGGCGTGCTGCCGGTCGTGCTCGCCGCGGCGCTCATCTCGATGCTCCTGCTCGTGACGTTCGATCTCGACCGCCCGGTGCGGGGGCTGATCACGGTCCCGTCGACGCCGCTCGACAGCCTCCGCGCCTCGATGGCGCTGCCGCCGGCCGCGGGCCCCTAGTGGGTCCGCCGGGATCGCGCGCATCGTCCAACGCGGGTGAGACGACCGGCCCGTTCGTCGGGGAGAATCCCGTCATGGCGACGACCCGCACCGCGCCCGACCGGGGCGGACTCGTTCTCGTCTCGCTGATCCTCGTCGCCGCGGTCGCAAACCTGAACCTGTCGGTCGCGAACGTCGCGCTGCCTGACATCGCCGAGGACTTCGACTCGGGGCAGGTCACGCTGAACCTGATCGCGGTCGGCTACTCGCTCGGCCTCGCCGCCTCGGTCCTCTACCTGGGCGCGCTGGGCGACCGCTACGGCCGGAAGCTGATGCTCGTCCTCGGGACCTCGCTCGCCGTCCCGATGTCGCTGCTCGCCGCCTATGCGCCTTCCGACGACATCCTCTTCGTCGCCCGGGTCGGCGGCGGGCTCGCCGCCGGGATGGCGTACCCCACCACGCTCGCGCTGATCACCGCGCTCTGGTCGGGGCCCGGGCGGATCAAGGCGATCGCGCTCTGGTCGGCGATCGGCGGCGCGATCGCGGCGCTCGGCCCGCTCGTCTCGGGCGCCCTGCTCGAGCACTTCTGGTGGGGCTCGGTGTTCCTCGTGACGCTGCCGCTCGCCGGGGTCGCGCTGGTGATGGCGATCGTCTTCGTGCCGAGCCACGTCAACGAGGGCACAGAGCCCGTCGACAACCTCGGCGGGATCCTCTCCGTGGTGCTCGTGGGGGCGCTGATCCTCGGGATCAACTTCGCGCCCGTGCCCAACGAGGGTGCGCTCGTCGCCGGTCTGGCGCTCGTCGCCGTCGCGGCGGTCGTCGGCTTCTACCTGCGCCAGCGCCGCGCCGAGAACCCGCTCTACGACCTCGACGTCGCCGGCCGCCGGATCTTCTGGGTCGCGGCGTGCGCGGGGATCATCGTGTTCGGCTCGTTGATGGGGGCCGCGTTCATCAGCCAGCAGTACCTCCAGAACGTGCTCGGCTACTCGACTCTGGAGGCGGGCAGCGCGATCCTCCCGGCGGCGCTCGTCATGGTCGTCGTCGCGCCGCGCTCCGCGAAGCTCGTCGAGCTGCGGGGCGCGCGGTTCACCCTGCTCTGCGGCTACGTCTTCCTCCTGCTCGCCTTCCTGACGATGCTCGTGCTCTGGCGGGAGGACAGCTCGTACTGGGAGGTGGCCCTCGCGTACATCTTCATCGGGGCCGGCGTCGGCCTCGCCGGCACACCGGCCTCCCATTCGCTGACGGGCTCGGTCCCCGTCACCCGCGCGGGGATGGCGTCGGGCACCGCCGACCTCCAGCGCGACCTCGGCGGCGCGATCATGCAGTCGATCTTCGGCGCGCTGCTGACGGCCGGGTATGCGAAGGCGGCCTCCGCCGCGATCGCCTCGTCCGGGGCCAACGTGACGGACGCGACGCAGAGCGAGCTGACGAAGTCCTTCGCCGGCGCCGCAGACGTGGCGAAGCAGTATCCGGAGCACGCCGACGCGATCATCGCCGGCGCGAAGACGTCCTTCCTGCAGGGCGACCAGTGGGCCTACACCGCGGGTCTCGTCGCCGTCGTGCTCGGCGCCGTGCTCGTGTTCTTCCTCTTCCCGAAGCGAGAAGGGGAGCGGCGCCTCCTCGCCGAGTACCACGCGCAGGACACCGCCGCCGCGTCGCCCCCGGGCCCGGAGAGCCCGGGGGCAGCGGTTCCAACCTAGGCCGAGACCGGGCCCGGCCGGGGCTCGGGCCGGGCGTCCGCCTCGACGTCGAAGCGAGGCAGCCACTCGAGCCACGAGGGCAGGTACCAGTTCCACTCCCCGAGCAGCTTCATCGTCGCGGGCAGGAGCACTCCCCGGACGATCGTGGCGTCGATCAGGATCGCGGCCGAGAGCCCGACGCCGAACTGCTTGAAGAACGGCCACGAGAGCGTCGCGAAGACCGCGAAGACCGCGACCATCACGATCGCCGCGCTCGTGACGACTCCGGCCGTGGACTTGATGCCGTGCGAGACCGCCTCGTCCATGCTCTTGCCGCGGTCGAACGTCTCCCGGATCCGGCTCAGGATGAACACGTGGTAGTCCATCGAGAGCCCGAACAGGATCACGAACAGGAGCAGCGGCACCACGGCGCTGATCCCAACCGTGGAGCTGTCGCCGAGCAGGCCACTGCCGAGGCCGTGCTGGAACACGAGGACGAGCACGCCGTAGGCGGCGGCGACCGAGAGCAGGTTGAGCACGATCGCCTTGAGCGCGACCACGATCGAGCGGAACGCGACGAGCATCAGGACGAAGGCGAAGAGGAGGACGAAGCCGACGACGGGCGCCAGGTTCGACCTCAGTGCGTCCGCCTGGTCCCTCCACTCGGCCGTCCGGCCGGTGACGCCTGCCTGCGCGTCGGGAAGCGCCCCGACCGTCTCGGGGACGACAACGTTCCGCAGCATGTGGAATGCGGCGTTCGAGGCGGCATCGGTGCCGTTGCCCGCGATCGGCACGGTGACGTTCGCGACCGTGCCGTCGTGGTTCACGTCGACGGTGATCGGCTCGAACGCACGACCGCTCGCCAGAGCCCGCCGCTCGAGCTCGGCGATCGCCTGCTGCACCGCCGGCGTTCGCACGTCACGTGCCTCGACGACCACGTTCGCCGGGAGCGCGGAGCCCGGGAACGCCTGCTGCATCCGGTCGTAGGTCTTGATCACGTCGAGCCCCTTCGGGAACGACTCCGGCCCGTCGGGGGCGAGCCTCAGCTGCAGCGCGGGGGCGGCGAGCGCCAGCAGCACGGCTGTCGCCGCCGCGGCCGAGAGCACGGGGCGGCGCAGGACGCGGTCGACGATCGCACCCCACAGCCGCCCCTCGCCGTCGTCGCGGCGCAGGCGCCCGACGAGCGGGACACGGCCGCGCTCGACCTTGTCCCCGAGCCGTGAGAGGAGGGCGGGAAGCACGGTCAACGACCCGAGCATCGCGACGGCGACCACGAGGATCGTGGCCAGCGCCAGGGAGGAGAACGTCGCGTCGCCGGTCAGGAACATGCCCGCCATCGCGACCATCACGGTGAGGCCGGAGACGAGCACCGAGCGGCCCGAGGTCGCGGCGGCGATCTCGAGCGACGCCTGCCCACTGCGGCCGAGGGCCCGTTCCTGGCGAGTGCGCTTCAAGTAGAACATCGAGTAGTCGACGCCGACCGCGAGCCCGATCAGGAGCACCATCGCCGGTGCCTGCATCGCGACGGGAAGCACCACGCTCGAGAGTGCGACGAGCCCGAAGGTCGCGAACACGGCTGTCAGCGCGAGCAGGAGCGGAATCCCTGCCGCGACGAGCGAGCCGAACGTGAGCACGAGGACGATCAGCGTGATCGGAAGCGAGAGCGTCCCGGCCTTGCCGAGGTCCTTGTCGTAGGCGGTCACGACGCCCTGCTCGGCGCTCGCATCGCCGAACTCGCCGATCGTGAAGCCCGGATGGGCGTTCTGCGCTGCGGAGACGGCGGCGAGGACTGGGTCGATCTTGTCGACCGCATCCTCCTTCGCCCCGCGGATCCGGAGCTCGACGAGCGCAGCGCGCCCGTCCTTCGAGAGCTGGTCGGCGTTGCCGGGGTCGAGCGGTGAGCGGACGTCACGGACGTCGGCGAGCTTCGAGACGCGCGCGACGACGTCCGCGATCGCGGAATCGAACGCGGCCGTGCCGACACGCTGCGAGGCGCTCTGGATCAGGACGTGCTCGTTCGCGGGCTGCTCGAAGCCGTCTTCGAGGATCCGGTCCATGCGGCCGGACTCGCCCGGCCCTGCGGAGTTTGCGATGTTCCTCGTGCCGACCGCACCGCCGAGCCCGAATGCGACGAGCACGAAGGCGAGCCAGCCGAAGGTCGCGGTCTTCCAGTGACGTGCGCTCCAGCGACCCATGCGGGCCGAGACGGTGTTCGAGGTCGTGGGGGACGTGGTCATCGTGTGCCTCCTCATGGGTTCGGCGGTTCGATCCATCGCCACCGAACGTAGGAGGGCCGGGGCGGCGCGACATCGTCGTGAAGCCCGATTGGGTGTCGTCCCTCCAGACGATTCGGCCTCCTCCTCGGGTAGGAGGCGGTCCGCACGAGCCTGCAGTACGTTCAGCGCGTGAGCCGGCTCGGAGACCTCGCCCGCAGGTACGGCCTCGACGCGCTGGTCGTGCTGCTGGCCCTCGCCGCGGCGCTCGAGCTCGCGCTCAGGCAGGACGCGGAGGACGCGCCGCAGACGACCCTCTGGTTCTGCATCCCGGCGACCGTGCTGACCGTGCTGACGCTCCTCCTGCGGACGCGCTATCCCTTCGGCGCCCCGGCCGCGTTCTGGCTGCTCGGCGCGTCGCTCTCGTTCATCGACGGGCAGCTGATCCCGTTCGCGGCGGGCGCGTACCTCGCGGGCATGGCCGCCGCGTACCTCCTCGGCAGCCTCGGTGACCTGGTGCTCGCCCGCGTCGGCCTGGTCGTCGTCGTGGGCAGCGCGGCGATCATCATCTACAACCTCCCCGACCGCTCGGCCGGCGAGTTCGTCTTCATCCCCCTCATCTTTGCGATCGCGTGGCTCCCGGGATTCGCGCTGCACGGGCGCGCCGCGCGGGCGGACGCCGCCGAGGCGCGGGCTTCCCAGGCGGAACGGGAGCGCGAGCTCGCGGCCCGCATCGCCGTCGCCGAGGAGCGGGCGCGGATTGCCCGCGAGCTCCACGACGTGGTCGCCCACGCGGTCAGCGTGATGGTGCTCCACGCCGGTGCCGTGCGGCACAACCTGCCGGAGGAGCGCGCCGCCGACCGGGATGCGCTACGTGACGTCGAGCGCGCCGGACGGAGCGCGCTCGCCGAGATGCGACGGCTGCTCGGCGCCATGCGCGACGGGAGCGACGACGTCGAGCTGACGCCGCATCCGGGCCTCGGCAACCTCGGGCCGCTGCTCGACGAGATACGCAGCGCCGGGCTCCCAGTGGAGCTGCACGTCGAGGGAGAGCCGATCGTGCTGCCCGCGGCGGTCGACCTCTCCGCCTACCGGATCGTGCAGGAGGGCCTGACCAACGCCCTCAAGCACGCACGTGCGACCCACGCCGACGTCCTCCTCCGGTACGCAACGCACGAGCTCTGGATCGACGTCCGCGACGACGGCCGTGGCGCCGCGCCGTCGGACGGGCTCGGACACGGGCTCGTCGGTATCCGCGAACGGGTGAAGCTGTTCGGAGGCGAGATGACCGCGGGAGCCCAGAACGGCGAGGGCTTCCTCCTCAGCACGCGGCTTCCTCTGGCGGACGTCGAGCGATGAGCATCCGCGTCCTCGTCGCCGACGACCAGTCGATGGTCCGCGCCGGGTTCCGCATGCTGCTCTCCGGCCAGGCGGACATCGACGTCGTGGCCGAGGCGAGCAACGGGCTCGAGGCGGTGGAGAAGGCCGTTCGCTTCGACCCGGACGTCGTCCTGATGGACATCCGCATGCCCGAGCTGGACGGTCTCGAGGCGACGCGCCGCATCCTCGCCGCGGACGGCACGACCCGGATTCTCGTCCTGACGACGTTCGACCTCGACGAGTACGTCTACGAGGCCCTGCGCGCGGGGGCAAGCGGCTTCGTGCTCAAGGACGACCCGCCCGAGCAGCTGCTGGCGGCGATCCGCACCGTCGCCGGCGGCGATGCGCTCCTCTCGCCGGCCGTCACGAAGCGGGTGATCGCGCAGTTCACGCGGATCCCGCATCCGACGGCACCCAAGGAGCTCGACGAGCTGAGCGCCCGCGAGCGCGACGTCCTGCGGCTCATGGCCCGCGGCCTGTCGAACGCGGAGATCGGGAAGGAGCTCTTCATCGGCGAGACGACGGTGAAGACGCACGTCACACACGTCCTCCAGAAGCTCGGGCTGCGCGACCGTGTCCAGGCGGTCGTGCTCGCACACCAGTCCGGGATCTTCGAGACGGAGTGACCTGGCGGGGGCGTTATGCCTCCAGCGCCTCCCTCGCCGCGACGTCGAACGGTGTCAATCGACGCGGAAGGAGCACTCGGATCCGCTCGTCGCGCGCCACGGTCGGGTTGCGAAGCCCCTCCACGAGCGGACGCGCGACGCCCGCGCGCACCGGCGTGACGAGATGGAGCCAGTACGACGACAGGCGCGGGCTCAGCACGGGCACCTCGACGATGCGAGGCGAGCGGCCCCGGAGGCGACCGACCCGCTCGATCATCTCCCGGTACGTCAGCACCTCGGGCCCACCGACGTCGAAGGTCTCGCCGAGCGTGTCGCGCCGCCCGGCGACGCCCGCGAGATACCCGACGACGTCCGCGAGCGCGATCGGCTGCGTCGGCGTCTTGACCCAGCGGGGCGCGACCATCACCGGCAGGCGGTCGACGAGCGAGACGATCGTGTCGAACCCCGCGCTGCCCTGTCCGACCACCACCGCGGCTCGCAGGATGGTCACCGGTACGGCGCCTGCTACGAGCACCGCCGCGGTCTCTGCACGGCTCCGGAGGTGCGGCGAGAGGTCCGGCGCGTCGTCGCCCAGGCCACCGAGGAACACGATCTGCGACACCCCGGCAGCCTCGGCCGCCGCCGCGACCGTCGTGGCCGCGCGGCGGTCGATCTCCGAGAACTCGGCCGCCCCGAGTGAATGCACCAGGTAGTAGACGACGTCGACTCCCTCGAGGGCGCGCCGCATCGCCGCTGGATCCGTTGCGTCGCCGGCGACCGCGCGGACGTTTTCGCCTTCTGGTGCATCGCCGTG
>DASSVY010000192.1:0-9939 GCA_035705535.1 Gaiella sp.
TGGACGCCGCGCGGTTACGCGTCGCGCGTTCCACGACCACGCGGTGCGACAGCCGAGGCGATCACGCCGCCGTCACTCGTCGAGCACCTGCGCGACGCCTCGGGCTCCGTGCTTCCGCTCCTCCACCCGTCCGCGACCGACTAGTCCGAGGCGCGCTGGGCAACCCGATCGAACGCGCCAGGCCCATGCGCCTGCTCGATCTAGGGCATCCCCAGGGATTAGGAGGCGGGTGCGCAGTCCTCCGCGACACTGCCTCTGGTACCAATCAGGGCCGTGCCGACCGAGACGAACACGGGGTTCACAGTCTGGCTGACCGGGCTCTCCGGTGCGGGCAAGACGACGATCGGCCACGCGCTCGCCGCGGAGCTCGAGCGGCGCGGCGCCCACGTCGAGGTACTCGACGGCGACGTCGTTCGCACCCACCTCTCCAAGGGCCTGGGCTTCTCGCACGAGGACCGCGACACGAACATCGAGCGGATCGGCTGGGTCGCCTCACGGCTGACCCGCCATGGCGCCGCGGTCGTCGTCGCGGCGATCTCGCCGTACGATGCGACCCGCAAGCGCGTCCGCGCGCTCGTCTCCGAGCAGGGCCCGTTCGTCGAGGTCTGGGTCAAGGCTCCGCTCGAGGAGTGCGCCCGCCGGGACGTGAAGGGTCTCTACGCGAAGGCGCTCGCCGGCGAGATCCAGCACTTCACCGGCGTCGACGACCCGTACGAGAATCCCGAGGACGCCGAGATCGTGGCTGACACGGTCGCGCTCACCCCGGAGGAGTCGGTCGCGCTCGTGCTCGCCGAGCTCGAGCGGATCGGGGTCGTCGCCGAGGCGACCGCCGCCACCGGCTAGGCGAGCGGATACCCGAGCGAGACGAGCGTTGCGCCCGCCTCGCGCTCCACGTCCTCGAGCTGCTCCGCTGTCAGGTCGCGCCGCCAGCGGCCCGCCGAGCGATCGTGCACGTGCGCCAGCCGTTCGGCCACGAGCCCAGGCTCGACCCCCAGCGCGTCCGCGATCGGCGCCGCTGCCGCCGCGGCATTGCCGACCAGCTGCTCGTAGCGCAGCTGGACGGTCCGCTCCGGCACCGCGCCCGCAGCGGTCACGTAGCGGCGCCAGGCCCAGGCCGCCCGCGTCGCGTCGGAGACCGTCGCGAACTCCTCGCGGCGCTCGGGCTCGACCCAGAAGCGGGCATGCGGTCCGTACGCGAGGCGTGCGTCGTCCGCGCCCGTCCGCGCCTCGTTCAGCCAGCCTCGCTCGAGCAGCGACGTCGCGACGTCACGGCCGTCTCGGATCACGTGCACGGCGACTGCCTCGGGGTAGGCGCGCAGCGCCGCGCCTAGCACGAAGCTCGTCTCGGGCGTCTGCTCGACGCCGCGGAGCCCACGAGCGAGCGCGAGCCTGCGGACGCGCTCCAGGATCGTCCGCAGCCGGCGCGCCGTCTCGTCCTCGGAGCGGTCGAGCAGCTCGGGAATCGCGGCCTTCCAGGGCTGCACCTCGTCGAGGTCGACGAAGCCCGGAAGCGCCCCGAGCAGGCTCGCGGTGATCGTCGTCCCGGAGCGGGGCGAGCCGACGACGAACACGAGCCGCTCTTCCCTGCCGCGGCGCCGGCCGCGGCGCGCGATCCTGACGGCGCTGCGTCCGTAGAGCACCGCTGCCCCGATCCGACGCGTGCGCATCGGCCGAATCTAGCCCGCGTACGTCGCCGTGAGCTCGTCGATCCGCGCCGCGCTCGCCTCGAGCGCCGCACGCGGGAGGCGGCCGTCGCGGGCGGCGGCCAGAAGCTGCCCGTAGACGGCGTCCGTCGAGCGCTCCGACCCGACGAAGAGGAGCAGATCGACCCCGGCCCGCGCCGCCCGGATCGCGGCCTGCCCGAGCGTGACGTGGTGCGTCCTGGCCAGGGGCTCGAGCGCGTCTGTGATCGTCGTGCCCGTGAAGCCGAGGCCGGCGAGCGTCGAGAGCACGCGCGGCGACCAGGCCGCAATTTGCCCGCCAAAGGCGGTATACGCGGCGTTCGAGACCATCACCACGGGTGCGACGCCCGCCGCGATCGCCCGCCGGTACGGCGCGAAGCCGGGCCGGAGCGCCTCCTCGGAGGCCGTGATTCGGACAGCAGCATCGTCGGTCGACGTCGTTGCGAGGCCGAGGCCGGGGAAGTGCTTGAGCGTCGGCGCGACGCCGCCGTCGAGGAGCCCGGCCGCGAACGCGGTCACGCTCTTCGCCGCCCGGGTCGGGTTGGTCGAGAAGCCACGGTCGGTGGCGGCGATGAACGAGCCAGGGACGCCGGGCACGTCCGCGACCGGCGCGAGGTCGACGTCCACGCCGAGGCGTTCCAGCGCCCTGGCGGTGGAGCGACCGGTGCGGCGAATCGCGCCCTCGGTTCGTCTGCCCAGCGTCTCGGCAGACGCGGCGGGGGGCGCCCAGCGGAACCGCCGTACCTCGCCGCCCTCCTGGTCGGTCATGATCAGCAGCCGTCTCCCACCCGCCTCCGCGGCGGCCCGGAGACGTGCCGTCAGCTCGCGCACCTGCGTCGCGCTGCGGACGTTCGCGCCCATCAGGATCACCCCCCCGACACGGCCTTGCCGGATCCGCTCGAGGAGCGCCGGAGACGGCGACGTCCCGTCGATGCCGACGACGAGACGAGCGCCGACCAGCGTCGCGAGAGGCGTGCCGGCCGCCGGCGCCGCGGCCGACGACGCGCCCGCGACGATGACCAGCGCGAGCACCGCCGCGGCTATCCTGGCAGCGGCGAGAGCCCCGGACGAGGTGCGCCGTACCCGGTCAGGCCGACGGCGCGAAATCCCGTCGTGCTCTCCGGAGGTGTTGTCGTGCATCAGCTGATCCAGGTCCTCGGCGCGCTGCTGATCCTCGCGGGCTTCGTCCTCGCGCAGTTTCGCGTGCTCGATCCGCAGTCGTTCTGGTACCTGCTCGTCAACCTCGTCGGCTCGGCGGTGCTCACCGTCGACGCGTGGCGGGAGGCACAGATCGGCTTCTTCCTGCTGGAGTTCGTCTGGGCGATCGTCTCGGCGTTCGGGCTCGTCCAGCTGGCGCGCGGTCGACGTCCCGGACCGGCCCACTGAGACGCGGCCTGGCCTCAGACCTCCTCCTCCTCGATGCGCACCGAGAAGGGGAGGCGCCAGTCGTCGTCGGCCTTGTCGTCGATCGTGAGCCGCCACTCGTAGCGACCGGGCTCGAGCGGCAGCGGCCCCGAGTTGATCGCCACGGGGAAGTCGAGGGGCGTTCCCGGCTTGAGCCCGGCCGGGCGCCCGACTTCGAACGGCACGTCGTCGAAGAACACGACTTGCTGCTGGCCGTCCTCCGTCTCCATCTCGACCGGCTGCCCGTCGGCGTCGAGCAGCTCGAGCCGCATGACGTGGCGCTGGTTCGCCTGGTCCCACGGAACGCGGATCAGGATCGCGATTCCGAAGGGCACCGGCTCCGGCCCGGTCAGCGACCAGCCGCCGCCGACCACGGTCAGCTTGCCGTCGCTCACCTGCGCGAAGTCGGCGAGGAGCATGGTCACGCGCATCGGGCCGAGTCTCGCACAGCGGGGCGCCCGGACGGCGCCGGTGACCCTAGGCTGCCACCGCCGCGGGGGCTGAGGCCGCCGCGGTCGAGCCCTCGCCCTCGGCGGCGGCGACGAGCGCGTCCACCACGCCTGCGAGCTCCGTGCGCAGGTCGAGATCCCCGTCGTCCAACCGCTGGTCGGCCTTGGCGACGGGGAGCTCGACGTCGAGCACCCTGGCGCCGAGGATGCCGAGTACCTTCTTCAGCTCGCGCTGGGCCCAGATCCCGCCGAACGAGCTCGTGCTCGCGCCGATGACGGCAACCGGCTTCCCGCGCGCCGGGTTGTCGCCGAGCGGGCGGGACACCCAGTCGACGGCGTTCTTCAGCTGGCCCGGGATCGAGCCGTTGAACTCGGGCGTCGCGACGAGGATCGCGTCCGACGCGGCGACGGCCTCCTTCAGCCGCTCCACCTCGTCCGGCGCGATCTCGACGAGATCCTGATCGAACGGCGGGATCGAGGCGAGGTCCTCGTAGAGCTCGAGCTCGACGCCCTCGGGCAGCTCCTCCGCGGCGAGGCGGAGGAGCTGCGTGTTGTGCGAGCCGGCACGCAGGCTGCCGGAGATTCCGAGGATCCGCACCGTTACTGCTCCTCTCCAGGCACGAAGAGGAACGAAGCGGAGAGGTCGACCTCGTCGGCGAGCATCGAGCCGCCCTCGGGCAGCGGCGCGTTCCAGTTCAGGCCGAGCTGCGTGCGATCGACCGTGCCCTGGAGCGTCAGGCCGCGCTTGGTGTTGCCGTACGGGTCGGTCGCCGGCGCGGTGAGGTTGCCCGCGAGCGTGACAGGGACACTGTTGTCCTTGACGACGAGGTTGCCCTCGACGTGGACGCCGCCGTCCGCGTCGACGGTGAGCGGCCCACCCTCGAAGCGAAGCTCGGGATGGTTCGCCGTGTCGAAGAAGTCCGGCGATGCGAGGTGCTCGGCGAGCTGCTCGTTGTCGACGTCGATGCTGGTGGCCTGCGCCGTCCCCCGCAGCCCGGTCTCGTCGAGCGTCGCGTCGAACGAACGGAATGCGCCCTCGAACGGCGCGATGCCCATGTAGAGGACGCGGAACCCGATCGTCGAGTGCGTCGGGTCGCTCTGCCAGGCGCCCGTGACTGCGGTGCTGCGATCAGCGGTGGTGCTCAACGTGGTACCTCCCTAGTTACTTGTTAAAGCAATAGTTGTTAGAGCAAGTAACGAGGAGAGGGAAGGCCTTATTCCCGGGTATGCCGGGGCGGCGCGAGCGCCGCTCAGGAGAGGTGCGATCGGGGCGGCGCCGCAGTTCCGCCCCGACCGTCCCGCTGATTCTGCACGGTTCGGCAGGCAAAGGGCAAGACGTCTGCCGTTTGCCTCAGCGCGTCTGGGGGAACCCGAGGTCGACCGTGCTCGTCGCCGGGTCGGGCCACCGTGACGTGACGACCTTTCCGCGTGTGTAGAAGTGGATCGACTCGGGGCCGTACGCGTGCGTGTCCCCGAACAGCGACGCCTTCCAGCCGCCGAACGAGTAGTAGGCGACGGGCACCGGGATCGGGACGTTGATCCCCACCATGCCGGCGTTCACGTCGAACAGGAACTGGCGCGCGGCGCCGCCGTCCCGCGTGAACAGCGCGACGCCGTTCCCGTACGGGTTGTCGTTGACGAGCGAGACGGCTTCGTCGTACGTCTTCGCGCGCACGACCGAGAGGACGGGCCCGAAGATCTCGTCCTTGTACGCGTCCATCTCCGTCGTGACGTCGTCGAGCAGCGAGACGCCGAGGAAGAAGCCGTCGCCGCCCGGTGCCGTCTCGCGGCCGTCGGTGACGATCGTCGCGCCCTGGCCCGCTCCCGACTCGATGTACGACGCGACCTTGTCACGATGCTCCCGCGTGACGAGCGGTCCCATCTCGGAGCCGGCGTCCATTCCGTCGCCGACCTTGACGTTCGGGAGCCGGTCCTTGATCGCCGCGACGAGGGGGTCGGCGACGTCGCCGACCGCGACGAGCACCGAGACGGCCATGCAGCGCTCACCGGCGGAGCCGTAACCGGCAGACACGGCGGCGTCCGCGGCCATGTCGATGTCGGCGTCCGGCAGCACGATCATGTGGTTCTTCGCGCCGCCGAGCGCCTGGACGCGCTTCCCGTGCTTCGTCCCGGTCTCGTAGATGTACCGCGCGATCGGGGTCGACCCGACGAACGAGACCGCGCTGATTCCCGGATGCTCGAGGATCGCGTCGACCGCGACCTTGTCGCCCTGGACGACGCTGAAGACGCCGTCGGGAAGCCCGGCCTTCTTGAGGAGCTCCGCGGTGAGCAACGAGGCCGATGGGTCCTTCTCCGACGGCTTCAGCACGAAGCAGTTGCCACAGGCGATCGCGGGGGCCCACATCCACATCGGGACCATCGCCGGGAAGTTGAACGGCGTGATCCCGGCCACGACGCCGACCGGCTGCCGGATCGAGTAGACGTCCACGCCGGTCGACGCCTGCTCGGAGAACTCGCCCTTGAGCAACGTCGGGATGCCGCACGCGTACTCGATCACCTCGAGCCCGCGCGCCACCTCCCCCATCGCGTCGCTCAGGACCTTCCCGTGCTCGGCCGTGAGGAGCTTCGCGAGGTCCTCCCGGTGCGTGTGGAAGATCTCGCGGATCGCGAAGAAGAGCTCCGCGCGCTTCGCGAGCGACATCGCGCGCCACCCCGGGAGCGCCCTGTGCGCGCTCTGGACCGCCGCGTCGAGCTCCTCGGCCGACGCGAGATCGACTGCGCCCGTCTGGACCCCGGCCGCCGGGTTGAAGACCGGCCCGCTACGACCCGACGTCCCGTCGACCCGTGCCCCGTCGATCCAGTGCGGAATCCTCGTGATCGTCCCGTCGCGCCCGACCTCCGGCGCCTCGGCAAGCTCCGTCATCGCTCAAGCCTCCTCGAAAGATGTTCCTCCGAGGGTATCGCGGGCACGCCTGGGCCCGCGCGGACGCGTGGGCTCAGATCTGGACGTCGCTTGTGTCGCAGTCGGCCGGGTTGCCCGAGTCGTAGCCGGTTCGGAACCACTGAACGCGAAGCTCGGACGACCCGTGCGTCCACTGCTCGCGACTGCGCGCGCCGAGCCGGTCGTCGCCGACCGCCGCCGCAGCCTTGAGACCCTCTTCGATGTCCCCCGGATCGAGCAGGCCACGATCGGCCGTCGACTTCCCCCACACGCCGGCGAAGCAGTCGGCCTGCAGCTCGAGCTGGACGGAGTAGACGTTCGCGTGGCCGGGGTCGTCCTGCTGCTTCTGTCGGATCGCGTCCTCGATCCCGAGCTCGCTCTGGACGTGGTGCCCGATCTCGTGGGCGATCACGTACGCCGCGGCGAAGTCGCCCGGAGCGCCGAACCGCCGCGAGAGCTCCTGGAAGAACGACAGGTCGAGATAGACCTTGTGGTCTGCCGGGCAGTAGAAAGGCCCGGTCTGCGCGGAGGCGGGCCCACAGCCCGACATCGTCCCCGACGTGAAGGTCACCACAGGCGCACGTGTGTACGTCTTCCCCGCCTGCTCGAAGACCCGGGTCCACATGTCCTGGGTGTCCTGCGAGACGAACTTCGCGAACTCGAACGCGTTGTCCTGAACCTGCCCGCTGGGCTGCGACCCCGATGTCGCCTCCGGCACGGGCTCGTCGACGCTGCCGGGATCCAGCGGCCCGCTGCTCCCGCCGCCGCCCGTGATGTTCCCGCCGAACAGGAGCGCGAGCACGACGATCAGGATCAGCCCGCCGATCCCGCCTCCGGCCTTCCCGATCGGGATGGGAAGGCCGCCGCCGAGCGGGCTCTGCTGCCCGCGGCGGTCCTCCATGTCTCCCTGACCCTGGACGCGCTTCCAGCGCACGGCGGGAGCCTACCCCGTCGTGTGAGCGATCCAACCGTCGCGTTCTACGTCGCGAGCCCGGCCTCGGCGAGCGGCCGGCGGGCCCAGGCGAGCTCGTCGGCGTACCACCCCTGGAGCGGCTGCAAGGTGACGCCGCCGCTCGACGAGTGGACGAACCAGCCGTTCCCGACGTAGATCCCGGAGTGGCCGATCTCCGAGGGCCTCGACTGCGTCCCCTGCGTCCCGAAGAAGAGAACGTCTGCGGGCTGGACGAGCTCCGGCGCGATTCGCTGCGCCTTCTTCACCTCACCGCTCATCGCGTAGGTCGTCCGCCCCTTGAGGACGTCGGCAAGGGACGGCGCACCGTCGTAGGGCTGCAGCTTGAAGACCCGCCACACGAACCCGGAGCAGTCGAACCCGCCGGGCACCGCGAGCTGGTTGTTCGGCGCGCCGGTGCTCCAGATCGTCTGGGGCTTCTCCGACGTGCCGGCGAACACGTACGGATAGCCGACGAAGCGGAGCGCCCGGCTCAGCACGAGACGCTGCCACTCGCTCAACGCCGGAACGGAGAACGTGGCCACGACCTGACGCACCGCGTCGATGCGGCTCGGGTCGAGCAGGCGGAGCTTCGCGAGCGAGTACGCAGCCTCCGCGCGCGAGGCAGGCTGCTTCGGCGAGCGCTCGAGATCCTCCTGGCCGACCGGATGGTTGGTGCGGAGCCCGAGGAGCCGGGCAACGGTCTCGGTGCCGAGCATGTCCGTCGGCTCGAGCCCGGCCGACTGGGCGGCGAGCCGGACCCGCCTCGCCGAGGGGAGCAGGCCCGCGGCGGCGACGAGCTGCGCGTCGAGCTCCCTCATCGTGACGACCCGGGTTGGGTCGGTCGGCGCCGCGTGCGACTTGCCGAGCGCGACGATCGCCTCGTGGAGCTCCTCACGCGTCAGCGTGTCGTCGGGCCGGAACGACGCGACGTCGTGGCCCATCAGCCCGGCGGCGACAACGCTCGCGATCTGCGGCGCCGCCCAGCTCGGACCGGTCCGCGTGAGGACGGGGACGGGCGCAACGGCCGTCGCCTCGTTCGTGAGCGGGCCGGCGGGGTCGATCGCAAGGGCCGGCGTGGTGAACGCCGCTGCCGCAAGGACGACGCCGCAGAGCAGGGTGAGGCGCGGGCGACCCATCGGTCTCCGTATCGGACGAGTTCGACGCCCGCTTGAACCGACCTGCCAGATGTGAACGAAACCCGAACATTCGGTCCGAACGTCCCGAACGCCCCTCGTTACGCTGGCCGCGTGGCGCGGGAGACGATCCGCGACTGGGTGCGTTCTCTCGAGCGCGCCGAGCCGACCGAGCAGTGGACGATTCTCTGCTTCTTCGCGGGTCGCGGCGTCGCGATCGGCGACGACGAGCTCAATGCGGCCGTGCGCCGTGCCGAGCTGCTACTCGCGGCGGGCGGCGACCCCCATCGGCCGCTCGACCCGTTCGGTCGGGCAGCGACGGCGCTCGCCGCCGACATCGACGCGCCCGAGCGGCGGATGCAGCTGCGCGCGGGGCTCGCATCGCTCCGCGACGAGGTGGCCGGGCTGCGCGGGGCACGCGAGTCCCTCGGGCTGCTGCTCTCCGACGACGACCTCGCGTGGCAGAGCTTCGCGACCTCGCTCCTCGCCGAGGCGCTCGCAGACGAGTGAGTCAGCCGGCGAGTCGCGCGATCAGCTTCAGCGGGCCGCGCGCGACGCCCCGCGCGTCCGCCGGGTGGGCGACGTCGCCGCAGAGCAGTCCCGCGACCACCGTGAACACCCCCGGCGCCCTTGCTGCCGCGAACACCGTCCGCGGGTAGCGGTCGAGCGCTCGCTTCGCCGCCCACGATGCCGTGGCGTGCCGGTCGAGAGCGGCAGAGAGCGTCGCCGTGTATCCCGCGAGGTCGCCCGTCAGGACGGCGTCCGCGACAAGTCTCGCGGAGACGAACGCCTCGTACATCCCGTCGCCCGAAAGCGGATCGACGAGCCCCGCGGCGTCGCCCACGAGGAGCACACGCCCCTCTCCGGCCGGCGCGCCGAGCTTGCGCATCGGCAGACGATGGCCTCGGACATCCTTCAGGTCGCCGGGGGTCAGCCCGTAGGCGAGCGTGAGCCGGTCGAGGTGGTCTCGGAGCCGCGGCCCCTCGCTCCCCCACCCGCCCACGCCGAGGTTCGCGTGGTCGCCCTTCGGAAAGAGCCAGCCGTAGCCGCCGGGGACGACCGCAAGCTCGATCGCCGCCGTCCGCTCGTAGTCGCCGGTCAGGCCGTCAAGCGAGACGTTCCCCTCGAGTGCGACGCCCCGGACGATCTCCTCGTTGACACCGATTGCGCGGGCGACGACCCCATTCGCCCCGTCGGCGCCGACGAGGACGTTCGCGCGCACCTGCTCGTCGCCCACGCGCGCTGTGACGCCGTCGGCGGCGATCTCGATTACCTCCACTCCGAGGCCGTCCCTGAAATCCGCGCCTGCCCGGGCCGCATGCTCGGCGAGGAAGGCGTCGAGGCGCCTCCGCTGGGTCATCCGAATGAGTGGCTCGTCGTGGGTCCGCGCGAAGCGCGAGCCATACCGAAGCCGCAG
>DASSVY010000193.1:0-3406 GCA_035705535.1 Gaiella sp.
CACGCTGCTCACCGCGCGCCCTTGCCAGATGCGTGGCTCGTGGTCATGTCGGCGAGGATCACCGGTGCCGACGCCTCGGCACGTGGGACGACCGAGACGATGCGCCCGTGGAA
This sequence comes from Gaiella sp., assembly GCA_035705535.1. Classification (GTDB taxonomy): domain Bacteria; phylum Actinomycetota; class Thermoleophilia; order Gaiellales; family Gaiellaceae; genus Gaiella. The sequence goes on from DASSVY010000193.1 coordinate 114, forward strand.
GATCGTGACGACGACGTCCGCGAGGTCGAGCACCTCGTCGAGCTCCGTCGACGAGAAGATCACGGCCGTGCCTTTGCGGGCCGCCTCGCGCACGAGGTTGTGGATCTCGGCCCTCCCGCCGACGTCGACGCCTCGCGTCGGCTCGTCCAGGGCCAGGAGCGCGGTGCCTTCGAGCTGCAGCGCCCGGCCGAGGAGCACCTTCTGCTGGTTGCCGCCGCTGAGGCTCGCCGCGGGTGAGCCGAGCCGTTCGACGGAGACGCCGGCCATCGTCGCCAGCTCTCGCGCGGTACGCCGGACCCGCCGGCGCAGCAGGACGCCGAGCCTGCTCAGCCGGCGGAGCCTCGACACGGTCAGGTTGCGCTCGGCCGTCTGGCCGAGGAAGAGACCCTCGCGCTGGCGGTCGTTCGGGACGTAGAGGACGCCCGCCGCCACGGCGCGTCGGGGCGTGTTGAGGAGCACGGGCTTCCCGTGAACCTCGACGGTCCCGGTTGCGGTGGGGACGAGGCCGCCGAGCGCCCGGAGGATCGTGCTCGTCCCTGAACCGACCTGGCCGGCGAGGCCCGTGATGACGCCGCTCTCGAGCGTCAGCGAGACACTCGCCACGCTGCCGGGGACGGTCAGGCCCTCGATGCGCACGACCGCTTCTCCGGAGCCGGCGTCGGTGTGCTCGTGCGCGCCCATCGCCTTCGCGCCCTCCATTTCGCCGAGCATGTGCTCGATCAGAGAGCGCCGGTCGATCTCGTGGATCTCGTGCGTCGCGACGCGGCGCCCGTCGCGCAGAACCGTGACGCGGTCGCACAGCTCGAAGACCTCGTCGAGCCGGTGCGAGACGAAGATGACGCTCCGTCCCTGCGCGACGAGGTCGCGCGTCGCGCGGAACACGCGCTCGATCTCGGGCTTGCTGAGCGTCGCCGTGGGCTCGTCGAGGATCAGCAGCCGTGCATCACGGACCAGCAGGCGCGCGATCTCGACGAGCTGCCGCTCGCCGATCGACAGGGCCTCGACGGCGGTGCCGAGCTGCACGTGCCGGAGGCCGAGCTGGTCGAGGACCGCCCGCGCGTTCTCCGAGAGGCGCCGCCGCCGGTAGACGAGCGGGACGTCCAGCCCGCCGAGGTAGATGTTGTCCTCCACGCTCAGCTCGGGAACGAGGCTGAGCTCCTGGTTCACGAGGGCGATCCCGTGTGACTGCGCGTCCTGGGGGTTCCGCAACGAGAGCTCCTGTCCCTCGAAGCGGATGACGCCCTCGTCGGGCCGGACGAGCCCGACGAGCGTCTTGACGAGCGTGCTCTTGCCGGCGCCGTTGTGCCCGCAGACGGCGTGCACCTCGCCCGCGCGCACGTCCAGCGAGAGCCCGCGGACCGCATGGACCGGCCCGAAGGACTTCGAGAGCTCCTCCACCTCGAGGACGACGCGCGGAGGGGCGTCCGCGAGAGACGAGCGGGACCCGGACGTCGGTGCCGGATCCCGCTCGCCGTTCAAGGTGTGGAGCTTAGGCGACCGCTAGAAGGTGCAGAGCTTCGAGAACTTGGCGACGTTCGCCTTCGTGATGCGGTCCTCGTGGACGTACGAGACCTTCGGCACCTTCTTGCCTTCGAGGATCTGCGCGCCCACCTTGACCGCCAGGGCCGCCTCGACCTGCGGCGCCTGGGTGCCCGTGCCGTACTGGACGCCTGCCTTGATCGACTTGATCCCGACCGCGAGGCAGTTGCTGCCGGTGACGATCAGGCCGTTCTTCTTCGAGACGCCGACCGGCACGCCCGCCTGCTTGGCTCCCTGGATGATGCCGATCGCCATGTTGTCGGCCATGCCGTAGGCGCCCTGGATCCCGCCCTTCGAGGCGTACTTCGAGAGCAGCTGCTGCGCGACCTTCGCCGACGTCGCCTGATCCCAGTTCGTGTCCTCGATCGCGACGACCTTGTACTGCGGGTACTTCTTCATGTACGCCTTGAACGTCGCCATCCGGTCGGTCACGTTGTTCTGGCTCGCGGTACCGGTCAGCGCGATGATGTTGCCGCTCTTGTAGCCGGCCCGCTTCATCCCCTCGACGAGGTTCATGGCGGCGTACCGCCCGAGCGCCGGATCGTCCGTGCGCGCCTCCGCCGTCACGATCTTCGCGCCGTCGGGCGACTGACGTCCGATCGCCCCGAGGATCGGGATGCCCGCGCGCTTCGCGCGAATGTACGAGGGCACGATGGCCGATGCGCTCGCGGGCACGGAGATGATCAGGTCCGGCTTGTCCGCGATCAGCCGGTTCATGTTCTGCGCGTCGACCGCTGGGTCGAACACGGAGCTGAGGACAGTCACCTGCGCGCCCTGCTTCTCGAGCCCGCTCTTGACGCTGTTCGCCCAGGCTGCGCAGAACGGGTTCTGGTTGGTGCAGATGATGACGCCGACCTTCTTGCCGGACAGGTCGCCCTTCTGGCCGCTCGCTCCCAGCGCGCCTGAGACGACGACGGCCGCGGCCACCGCAAGTGACGCGAGCGGAACCCAACGCAATGACTTGCGCCTCATGTCATACGTCCTTTCGGATCTGACGATTGACAAACGCCGCCGAAGCGGGTTCGTGCCTGCCGCCTGTGGAGGTTGGACGACAAAGGGGACGGGCGAGTTAGGCACGCCGACAATGCATACGTAGTCATACAACGTGCCCCGAAACGTGTCAAACGGAGTGCGGTCGTCTGGCCACCCGGTTCAGGCCGGCGGCGCTGCGGCGAGCGTGTCGCGACGGACGAGCCCGACGGGAAAGACACGCCGGCGGGGTGGAAGGTCCCCGCCGGACTCGATCCGCTCGATCAGGAGGCTCACGGCAGCCCTCCCCAGCTCGGCGAGCGGCTGCCTGACCGTCGTCAGGTCGAAGCCCTCCCACCCGGCCATGTCGATGTCGTCGAAGCCCACGATCGACAGCTCGGAGGGAACGCGGACCCCGACACGCCGTGCAGCGTCGAGCGCGCCGAACGCGATGACGTCGTTCGCGGCGAACACGGCAGTCGGCCGCGGCGCGGAGGCGAGGAGGTCGAGGCACCACTGGTAGCCGCTGTGATGGCTGAACTGGCCGACCCGGCGAAGGCTCTCGTCGAACGCGATTCCCGAGGCCTTCAGCTGCTCGCGAAAGCCGCGCTCACGATCGCGGCTCGTCGTCGTGTTCTCCGGTCCCGCGATGATCGCCACCCGCCGATGGCCGAGCGCGATCATCGCCTCGGCGACGAGCTGTCCGCCCCGATAGTTGTCGGAAACGACGGTGTCGATGTCCCCGTCGTCGAGGTATCGGTTGACGAGCACGATCGGGACGCCTC
>DASSVY010000194.1:0-9089 GCA_035705535.1 Gaiella sp.
CGCTCGTGGGGCGCGGTCGGCGCTTCCTGCTCCGGCGCCTGAGACATCGAACAGACGTAATGCGCCCGGCACGATTCGAACGTGCGACCTCTGCCTCCGCAGGGCAGCGCTCTATCCCCTGAGCTACGGGCGCCCGGGAGAGCGGAAGTGTAGCCGGATCGAGCCCGGCTCCCCGACTCTAGACTCCCCGTCATGCCGCTGTGGCTCTCGGAGGACGACGTGACGTCCCTCCTGTCGCCCGGAGAGGCAATCCCGGTGGTGGAGGAGTGTTTCCGGCGCATCGCGGCCGGCGAGGTCGAGCTGATGCCGCGCCGGCGGTTCGCGCTCGACGACGGCTACTTCGCCGTGATGGCCGCCGCGGACCGCGCTCTCGGCGTCGCGGGCCTCAAGAGCTACACGGTCGTCGGGGACGCTCTCACGTTCGTCGTCTGCCTGTTCGACATCGCGGATGGCTCGCTCACGGCGATGATCGCGGCAGACCGGCTGGGCCAGGTGCGGACGGGCGCCGCGAGCGGCGTGGCCGCGAAGCACCTTGCGCGTCACGGCGCGGCGAGCCTCGGCCTGATCGGCGCGGGCTGGCAGGCCGAGTCGCAGCTCGCCGCGATCCGGGCGGCGGTGCCGACGATCGGGCGCGTCGTCGTCTCCAGCCGAACGCGTCAGCGCGCCGAGGCGTTCGCGGAGCGGCACGGCGCCGAGGCCGCGGAGAGCCCGGCGGATGCCGGCGCGTGCGACGTCGTCGTGACCGCGACCACCTCGAAGGATCCCGTGCTTCGCGGCGACTGGCTCTCGGACGGCGCACTCGTCTGCGCGGTCGGGGCGAACTACGCGACGGCGCGCGAGCTCGACTCGGAGGTGATCACCCGCGCGACGCTCGTCTGCTGCGACTCGCTCGAGGACGCGCGGCTCGAGTCGGGCGACCTGATCGAGCCCGTCGCCGCCGGGCAGCTCGACTGGCTCGAGGTGCAGGAGCTCCACTCGATCGTCGCCGGCGAGCTGCCGGGCCGGCAGTCGGACGACGACGTGATCGTCTTCAAGTCGAACGGCATCGCGCCCTGGGACCTGGCGGTCGGCCACGAGGTCGTCCGACGCGCGGTCGAGCGAGGCGTCGGCGTCGAGCTCTGACCTCAGTCCTCCCGGAAGGAGATGTCCTGCGCGCCTTCCCAGAGGAACGTCTTCCCGAGATCGCGCAGGTTCTCCCCGCCCTCCACGATCGTCGCGAAGTGGTTCCCCGCAAGGGCGCCCGCCTTCGACGCGAAGCTCACGTACCCGTAGGCGAGCAGGATCTCCGTCTCCGACACGCCGCCCGGGTAGAGCACCATCTCGCCCGGGTTCGGGTAGCGGGTCGCGTTCTCGGGGCCGAGCCCGAGATCGAGGTCGCCGAACGGGATCCAGCCTGCCTCGCCGCTCCAGCGGACGTGGATGATCCGCGACTCGATGGGCAGCAGGCCTCGGAACGCGGCGACGGTGGCGGGCGCCGCCTCCTCCTCGAGGCTCGCGACGAACTCGAACCCGCCTGCGCTGATCCGCAGCATGGGCGCCGATCCTAGCCGGAGGCCGCACCGGAGACGTACGCGGCGACTGCGGCGATCTCCGCGTCGCTCAGCTTCCCTGCGAACGACGGCATCACGCCCTTTCCCTCACGCACCCGCTCCGCGACCAGCGAGGCAGAAGGCTGCGCGGCATCGAGGTTCGGGCCGACGGTGGCGGTCGCACCGGCGTCCGCGAGCGTGTGGCACCCGGCGCAGCCCGCCGAGAGGAACACCTGCTTGCCGGCGGCGACGTCGGCCGGAGTCGCCGCCGGGGCGGCCGTGTCGTTCGTTCGGTCGACGACGACGGCGAGGGCGACGAACGCGACGAGTCCCGCGACCGGCATCCACCAGTGCGTGTGACCTCCGTGGCGCAGGTTGAAGAAGAGTCGCGCCCAGCCGCCGATCGCCATCAGCGCGACGAGCACGAGCCAGGCGTTGTCGGCGCCGTACGCGAAGGGGAAGTGCCCCGCCAGCATCGTCAGCAGAACGGGCAACGTCAGGTAGTTGTTGTGCACGGAGCGCTGCTTGGCCTGGAGCGCGGGTGCCGGATCGGGCTCGCGGCCCGCCTCCTTCGCGCCGATCAGCTCCCAGTGCGCGGGGATGATCACCACGAAGACGTTCGCGGCCATCACCGTCCCGATCATCGCGCCGACCTGGAGCCAGGCCGCGCGCGGGCTGAAGAGCTCCCATGAGCCCCACGCGGCGAGCGCGACGAGGACGAAGAGCACCGGCCAGAGGACGCGCGGGTCGGTGACGAGGCGGTTCAGCACGTCGTACGCGATCCACGCGGCCGCGAGGAGCGCGATCGAGATCACGACCGCGACCCACGGGTCGAGGTCGCTGCCCGGCTTCACGAGCGTGCTCGACGCCTCGAGGTAGTAGAGGACGATCATCAGCCCGAACCCGGAGAGCCAGGTCGCGTAGGCCTCCCACTTGAACCACGCGAGATGGTCGGGGAGCCGCTGCGGGGCGACGACGTACTTCTGGACGTGGTAGAAGCCGCCGCCGTGCACCTCCCAGAGCTCGCCACCGACCCCCGCCTCCCGGTCGGCGGCGTCCTTCGCCGGGCGGAGCGACTGGTCGAGCAGCACGAAGTAGAACGACGTCCCGATCCACGCCATCGCGGCGATCACGTGGAGCCAGCGCAGACCGAGGTCGAGCCAGTCGCGGAGCGCGTCGGAGATCGCGAGCGGGAGCGTGGCGGTCACGCCCTCCTCCACCGATCAACGTGGGGGAACCCATGGTTCCCCCACGAGCCCCCTCCTTCTGCGCGTGCCACGGTCAGCCGTCGCCTGGCCTCCCGCCGGGCAAAGCCCGGCTTCGGCCGCGAAGCGCATTGCACGGGTGGGTCCGCGGATCTCATGCGCGCCGCCACCGATCTTCGGCGATCGCGACGAGCTCGTCGAGGGCGGTCTCCAGCTCGACGTCCGTCGGGTTGTCGACCCGTGCCCGGAGGATCTCGAGGATCTCCGTCTTCGGGCGCCGGTTCACGAAGACGCAGAACCGGAACCCGTGCCGGTCCTCGTAGGCGGCGTTCAGCCGCAGCAGCTCTGCGATGACGTCCGGGTCGACGTCCGAGCCCTGTTCGGCGGCCGATCGCTTGGACAGGCCCTTCCGCTGGCCGATCGCCGGGTGCGCGTTCAGCACTTCTCGCTTTTCGTCGGCCGGCAGCTCGTGCACGAGCGTGCGCGCGCGGACGAGCGGGTCGGGCTCCCGGGCGAGCCGCTCGACGAACGCCGTGCGCGCCTCGAACAGCTCCGCCAGCTCGTCGGCGCTCAGCTGCCTCGGTAAGTCTCGCGTGGGGGAACCCCTGGTTCCCCCACGAGCCCCCTCCTCCGCGTCGCGCCCTGGCCTTTCGCCGGTGGCCTCCCGGCCGGCGAAGCCGGCCTCCGGCCGCGACGGTTCGTTCTCCCTCGCGGCGTCGCCCGCCCGATCGTCCAACGTCGCCTAACTCCCCCGATAGCTCGCGATGCCGTAGGGCGAGACGAGGAGCGGGACGTGGTAGTGGCCCTCCTCGAGCTCGACGGTCAGCTCGACACGGCGGAAGAAGGGCGACGGCGGTGAGAACGCGAGGACGTACGGACCGGGCTCGAGGTCGTCGGCGAGGCGCGCGCGGCCGTCCGCATCGGTCTCCGCGGCCGCCACCACGTCGGTCCCGAGCCGAAGCTCGACCGGGACCCCCGCGGCTGGCTTTCCCGCGGCGGTGTCGAGCACATGCGTGGAGAGGGAGCAGCTCATGAGTGCCCCTTCCAGTGATGTGGCCACGTCCCTGCCGCGCGAGGAGCAAGCCAGGCTAGGACGCAGGCCGACGCATGGCGCTGCTCATCGCGCGGCAGGGACCTGGAGGGCATTGCTGGAAGGGGCACTAGGCGAATCTTCGCGCCTGGGTCCGATGGGCGCGCGCGATCTCGGCCTCCTCGGCGCGCACGAGCGCGCCGCTGCGGACGACGTCCTCGCCGCCGACGACGAGTCGCTCGACACGGTGAGGGCCTGCGAAGACGAGCCCCGCGACGCGATCCTCTGCGCCGCCGAGCTCCAGGCCGTCGACCGCCCAGACCGCGAGGTCGGCCTGACGGCCGGGCTCGAGCGCGCCGATGTCCTCGCGGCCGAGCACCGCCGCGCCGCCGCGCGTCGCGAGTCGAAGTGCGTCCCGCGCGGTCATCGCGTCCGGCCCACCTCGTCCCCGCGCGACCAGCAGCGCCTGCTTGACCTCGGCGAAGAGGTCGCTCCGCTCGTTCGAGGCGGAGCCGTCCACCCCGAGCCCGACGCGACAGCCGGCGTCGACGAAGTTGCGGACGGGCGCGATGCCCGCCCCGAGCCGGAGATTGGAGGTCGGGCAGTGCGCGACGCCGGTCCGGGTCTCGGCGAAGCGACGCACCTCCGACGGAGAGAGGTGGACGCAGTGCGCACACCAGACGTCGTCGGAGAGCCAGCCGAGCCCGTCGAGGTATTCGACGGGCGTGCAGCCGTAGAGCTCGCGGCAGTACTCCTCTTCCTCGACCGTCTCGGCGAGGTGGGTGTGGAGCGGGAGGCCGAGGCGCCGCGCCAGCGAGGCCGACTCCTCCATCAGCCGGCGTGTGACGGAGAAGGGGGAGCACGGCGCGATCGCGATCTGCACCCGGGCGCCGGGGCCGGGCTCGTGAAGCTCCGCGTACAGGCGCTCGGTGTCGGCGACGATCGCGTCGAGGTCCTCGACGAGGTCGTCGGGCGGCAGGCCGCCGTCCGAGACGCCGAGGTCCATCGAGCCGCGTGAGGCGACGATGCGCACCCCGAGCTCGCGGGCGGCCTGCACCTCCGCCTCGACGAGGCCGTCACGCCCGCGCGGGAAGACGTAGTGGTGGTCGAAGGCCGTCGAGCAGCCGGACAGCGCGAGCTCCGCGAGCCCCGTCCGCGCGGCGGCGTACTCGGCCTCCGCGTCGAGTCGCGCCCACATCGGGTAGAGCTCGCGAAGCCACGTGAAGAGATCGGCCTGCTGTGCCCGTGCCCGTGTCAGGGTCTGGCACAGATGATGATGCGTGTTGACGAGCCCCGGCGTGACCACGGCGCCGCCGAGGTCGATGCGCTCGACGTCGTCTCGGCCCTCGGGCTCCGCGCCGCCGCCCACGGAGACGATGACGCCCTCCTCCACGAGCACCCAGCCGTGCGGATGTTCCGTGGCGGCGTCGTCCATCGTGACGACCCAGCCGTTCGCATAGAGCGACCGCATGCGGCCGGACGTTATCGTCCGGCGTCGTGAGGGGCGCGTCCGCGCACGACGTCCTCGCCCGCGCCGCGGCGCTCGGCGAGATCAGCGAGGAGCCGGGTCGGCTGACGCGCCGCTGCGCGACGCCGGCGCTGCGGCGGGCCGCCGAACTCGTCGCGGAATGGATGGAAGACGCGGGCCTGACCGTGCGCCGCGACGCCGTCGGCAACGTGATCGGCCGCACGGGCGGCGACGGGCCGCCGTTCGTCCTCGGCTCGCACCTCGACACCGTCCCGAACGCCGGACGCTACGACGGTCCCCTCGGGATTCTCGCCGCGCTCGCGATCGTCGAACGTCTCACGGTCGGTGGGGTGCAGCCGCCCCTGCCGCTCGAGGTCGCCGCGTTCGCCGACGAGGAAGGGACGCGGTTCGGCACCGCATACCTCGGCTCGGCCGCCTACGCGGGGGCATTCGAGCGCGAGTGGCTCGACCTCGTCGACGACGACGGGATCACCCTCGCCGAGGCGATCGTCGCAGCGGGTGATGACCCCGAGGCAGCGGTCGGGTCGCGGACGCCGGAGCTCGTCGGCTATCTCGAGGTGCACATCGAGCAGGGGCCGGTCCTCGAGCGCGAGGCCGTTCCGGTCGGGGTTGTCTCCGCGATCGCGGGCCAGACGCGCGTCCGCGTCGTTCTCGCCGGGGAGGCCGGGCATGCCGGCACGGTGCCGATGGCCGCTCGGCACGACGCGCTCGCCGCCGCGGCAGAGGTCGTGCTCGCGGTCGAGCGCGTCGGCCGGAGCACGGACGGGCTGGTCTCGACCGTCGGGGCCATGTCGCTCGCCCCGAACGTCGGCAACGTCGTTCCCGGCGAGGTGCGCATGCTGCTGGACGTCCGCCATGCGGACGACGACGTCCGCGCGCGCGCTGCCGAGGCGATCCGCGGGGAGGTCGAGCGAATCGCATCCGCGCGCGGCGTCGACGCGTCGTGGACGCTGCGGTACGACACCGCGGCGGTCGAGCTGGCGCCGGACCTCCGACGTCGGCTCGAGGCCGCGATCGAGGCTGCGGGTCATCCGGTGCGGAGCCTCGTCAGCGGTGCGGGCCACGATGCCGTCGCCCTCTCGCGGGTCTGCGGCGCGTCGATGCTGTTCGTCCGCTGTGCGGGGGGGATCAGCCACGATCCGCGCGAGTCGGTCGACGAGTCGGACGTCGCCGCGGCGCTCGACGTCGTCGAACGGTTCGTGCGCGGCCTCTAGCCGGTCTCGTCGACGGCGACCTTCGCCGCCTCCGCCTGTTCGTTGCCGACGGCCTGGAGGATCTCGGGCCGATCCAGGAGCCTCGCCCGCTGCGCGGGGCTGGGCAGTCGATTCACGACGTACTTGTCCTCGAGGATCTCCGCGAGGGCCCGCCCGCGCCCGTGCTCGCGGATCACATACTGCGCGACGCGCTCCTCCGCGCCCGAGCGCTGGAAGAGGAACGAGAACAGGTCCTTGAACGCCATACGCTGATCGTGATTCTAGGTCGAGCGGACGCGCAGGGTCCGCTCGGCCGGCCACTCGAGGTTGGCGTCGGGGATCGGGTCCCCGTGCGGGTCGTGCGTCGGGAAGCCGAGCGACTCGTCGATTCTTGCCTCGAGCTCCTCCGACAGCGCGTGCTCGAGGCGATTGGCCTCGTCGTGCACCTCGTCGACGTGGATCCCGAGCGTCTCGGCGAGATACAGCTCGAGGAGCCGGTGATGCCGGATCACCTCGAGCGCGACCCGTTCGCCCTCGGGCGTCAGCGACACGCCCTTGTAGGGGGCGTGGAGCGCGAGCGACAGCGCCGCGAGCTTCTTCACCATCGCGCTGGCCGAGGCGGGCGAGACACCCATCCCGCGCGCGAGGGCGGTCGTGGTGACGCGGTCGCCGCTCTCGCCGAGCTTGTAGATCTCGCGAAGGTAGTCCTGGATCGCGGCGCTGAGCGTCGCCCGTGCCATCCCGCGAGTGTACGGGCGGTTGCCGCGTCGCCATGGGTGCCCTGCTAGCGTCGGGCGCCTCGTGGACGTCCGTGTCGGCCACAGCCCCGACCCCGATGACGCCTTCATGTACTGGGGGCTCACGACCGATCTCGTCGATACCCGCGGGTTTCGCTTCCAGCAGGTGCTCGCGGACATCCAGACGCTGAACCACTGGGCTCGCGCCGCCCGGCTCGAGGTGACCGCGATCTCGCTCGCCGCGTACCCTTTCGTCCAGGAGGACTACGCCCTGCTGCCCCACGGCGCCTCGATCGGGAGCGGCTACGGCCCCGTCGTGGTCGCGCGCGAGCCGTGCTCGCTCCAGGAGCTCTCGACGTTGGAGATCGTCGTGCCGGGAAGGCTGACCACGGCGTTCCTCGTGCTGCGGATGGTGCTCGGCGAGTTCGCGTATCGGGAGCTCGCGTTCGAGCAGATCCCGGACGAGGTGGCGAGCGGCCGCGCCGAGGCCGGCCTGATCATCCACGAGGGCCAGCTGACGTTCTCCGAGCACGGCCTCGTGAAGGTGCTCGACCTCGGCGAGTGGTGGCTCCTCGAGACCGGCCTGCCCCTGCCTCTCGGCGTCAACGTCGCGCGGCGCGACGTCGAGCGCCCGCGCGATCTCTCCGCCGTGCTCCGCGACGCGATCCAGTGCGGCCTCGACCACCGCAGCGAGGCGCTCGAGTACGCGTTGGAGTTCGGCCGGGGGATCGACGCCGCGGTCGCGGACCGGTTCGTCTCGATGTACGTGAACGAGCTGACCAAGGACTACGGCGACGAGGGTCGTTCCGCCGTCGCGGAGCTGCTCCGCCGCGGCGACGCGCTCGGCGCGTTCCCCGACCGTGTCACGGTCGACTGGGTCGACTAGGCGCTCGACTTCAGCGCTTGAGGGTCAGCGCTGCGCCTGCTGCGAGCAGCGCGATGCCGAGCACCCGAGGCCCGCTCAGCGCGATGCGCTCGAAGCCGAACAGGCCGAAGCGGTCGATCACGGTTCCGGCCGCGAGCTGACCCGCGACGAGGAGCGCGATCGTCGCGGTCGTCCCGATCCGCGGCGAGACCACGGTGATCGTGAAGACGATGAACGTCCCGAGCACGGCCCCGAGCCAGAGCCACTTCGGGCTCGACCAGGCGCCGCTGATGTCACCGGGCCCGCGCCGCACGACGAGCAGCAGCAGGACCGCCAGCCCGGCCGAGAGGAGCGATGCCCAGGCGAGCGCCTCGACCGTGCCGATCCGCTCGCCGAACCGTCCCATCACCGCCGCCTGAACCGACCCGGCGAGACCCGCGAGGAGCGCCAGAGTCGCCGCGAGTCCCGTTCCGCCGCTCACCGGGAGGACGCTATACGCTCGTGACTCTCGCGACCCCGGTGAAAGGAGCCGTCGTGATCCGAGCCTTCGTCCTCTACGAGTCGGCACCGGACGCCGACCGCTACGAGCAGCACGCCGCGCTGTGCCGGCAGGTCGCCGGCGGTACTTTCCGCCACGGCCCGGTCTTCGGCGCCCCCATGGGCGAGCCGCGCCACCGCTACTACGCGGAGTGGGAGTTCTCGGACATGGACGCCTTCCGCGCAGCTGCGCGCACGCCGGAGTTCGCCGCGACCGGGAAGGACGCGATGGAGCTGGGGATCCCGTTCGAGGTCGCATTCGCCGAGGTCGCGTAGTGGAGCCGACACATCCGCGCCCGCTCCCGCCCGACGAGCTCGGCTTCGAGACGATCGTCTACGAGAAGACGCCGCCGCGGGCGACGATCCGGCTGAACCGCCCGGACGTCCTCAACGCGTTCGACTTCCGCATGCTGCGCGAGATCGCCCGCGCGTGCGAAGACGCCTCGTGGGACGACGAGGTGCGCGCTGTCGTCGTCACCGGCACCGGCCGGGCGTTCTGCAGCG
>DASSVY010000195.1:0-6788 GCA_035705535.1 Gaiella sp.
GTAGACGTAGCTGTAGCCGTCGGTCTTCTTGCGCCCGGCGAGCGCGTCGGCGAGGAGGGCGCCCCACACCTGCGGGCCGACGAAGGCGTCGACGTCGAGGTGGTGCTCGTGCTGGAACATCATCACCGCGCCCCGCACGATCTCGTTCCACTCCCCGGTCTTCCAGATCGCGTGCAGCTCGTGCGGCGTGTTCTCGTAGCGCCAGGTGAACCGTCCCGCCGGCGGGTCGGCCGTGGCGGCTAGCTCGCTCCGCACGCTGGGCTTCGGCGGATCCGCGGCCGGGCTCCACGTGAGCGGGAGATAGCCCGCCTGGGCGAGCAGCTGCTCGAGCCTCAGGACCGTGCCGTGACGGACGTCCCACTCGAGCATGCGGGTGGTGCGGCGGCCGACCTCCTGCGGCAGCTCGACGGGCTTCGGAAGACGGACGGCGACGTGACCGCTCAGCGGGAACCCGAGCCCTCGGGGCTCGAACGAGAGCGTGTGGGCGTCGAGGTGACGCCAACGGCCGGGCGCAGCGGGCGTGAGCGTCGGCAGGCGCGCGCCGAAGATCGTGCTCACCGGACGTGAGAAGGTGAGCGTGATCGGGTGGTCGGGCTCGAGCTCCGAGCCGGCGGCGGGCTGGACGAGCGCCTGCGCTCGCGGGCGTGGCGGGAACCAGCTCAGCCGGGTGGGCTCGGGCGTTCGCTCCCAGGCACGAGGCGCGGCGGCGATCGTGACGCTTCCCGCCCGCTCGTCAGCCGTGGCGGACACTCCGACGTCGACTGTCCGACGCGGGTGCGCAAACCGCAGCGTCCGTACGTTGCCGTGCACGCGCAGCACGACCTTGCGCACCGGCATCCCGAACTGCGCGACGACCGGCTCGCCTTGATCGAGCTCGAGCCAGCGGCCGCTGAGGCGTGCGCTCGGCGTGCGCACGACGCGGGTCGCAGATGCGGTGTCGCCGACCAGCCAGCCCGCCCAGCCCGGGCGGCGGACCGTCACCTCGACGGTGAGCGTCTCGCCCGCGCGAAGCTGCTTTCCGGGCCAGAGGCCCCCGTCGCGGACGGCGACCGGGACCTTGCGTCCGTCGGCCCGGCGGACGACGACCTTCGAGACATGTCCCGCATAGCCGGGCTCGACGATCCGCGCGAGCGCCTCGGCGTCCGGCTCGACACGCGGGTCGGGCCACCAGAGCAGGGCCGCTCCGGCCGCGAGCGCGCTCGCAGCGAGCACCAGTCCGAGCGCCCAGAGGGCGTTGCGAGCGCGATGTCGCCTGCGTCGTGTGCGCCTCACGGGCTCGAGCGTCATCCGCCCTGAATAGCACGACCGTGTGAAGGCGAGGCGTGCCATCCCTCGTACGGGTTGCGCAGCGGGCGCGTGGTCGGCGACTGTTCTCGCCGATGAGCGATGGGGACGAGGTGACGATCGAGGGCCTGCCGATGAGGCTGCGGTGGCTGAGACCGCCGAGGACTGGCGCGTAGCGGGCTCCCGGCTGACGATCGAGGCCGGCGGAGAGACGGACTGGTTCGCCGATCCGGCCAAGCCCGAGGAGCTTCTCTCGAACGCGCCGGCTCTCCTCGCCCACATGAGTGGCGACTTCCTCCTCAGCGCCCGCCTGACGGTCGACTTCTCATCGGTCTTCGACGCCGGCGCGCTCATGCTCCACGTCGACGACCGCTGCTGGGCGAAGCTCTGCCTCGAGTACTCGCCGCGGGCGGAGCCGACGATCGTCTCGGTCGTCACGAACGGGTCGTCCGACGACGCGAACGGCGTCCGCGCCTCCGGCGACGAGACGTGGCTGCGGATCGCGCGGATCGGGACGGCGTTCGCCTTCCACGCTTCGCGTGACGGCGCCCGCTGGGAGCTCGTTCGGTACTTCCGGCTCGGCACGGGCGAAGCGCCCCGCGTCGGGTTCGAGGCGCAGTCGCCGAACGGCGAGGGCTGCGTCGCCACTTTCGACGAGATCCGCTTCGAAGCGCGACGCCTCCAGGATCTTCGCGGCGGCGCCTGAGCACTACGGGCGGCGTGACACCGGCGACAGAACGACGGTCAGACGCGTGGCTGGGCGGGTGGCCGTCGGGTCCACCACGTGGTGGAACGCCGGGCCGGCATCCACCTGGGCCGCTCGAGCGCGTCCTCGAACGGGCCGACCGCCCGAAGCCGCCTGGGCGCACCGAGCTCTGCCGACTGCGCGTAGCCGAGCGAATGCAGGTAGGCGTGCAGGTCGTCGAGAAGCTGCTCGCGGCTGTAGTCCCCGGCCAGGATTCGCTCGGCGTTCTCCTCGATGAAGCGGCAGCCCGAGTACGTGAACACGCCGTGCGTCTGCCCGTCGAAGTCGTCCTCGGCCGCCTCTTGACCCTCGGCGGTCGCCGACCACAGCACGTTGCGTCCGGCGAAGCAGCCGCATTCCCGCAATCCGTGGGCGGCGAGCGTCTCCTCGTCGCCCTCGATCCGGCACGCGATGTCCAAGGGCGGCACGAGAAACCGCACGTCGTCGCGGTGCGCCGCGGGCGGGAGCGGCGACTCGAGCCCCTGCGGGCCGACGCCGAAGAAGCAGCAGTCGAAGAACGCCTCGACGAGGACGCCTGGACGCACCTCGGCGAACAGCTCGTCGATCTCGTCGTCGGAGATGTACGTCTCGCGATCCCAGTCCATGTCGTAGGGGACGATGAGCTCGTCCAGGTGATCGCTCAGCTCGTCTCCGTTCCGGTCGCGGACCTGCGATCCGTGGCCCGAGTAGAAGAAGACGACGATGTCTCCGTCGTCGGCCTCGCGAATCGTCTCCCGCAGCCGGAGGACGATCGCGTCCTTGGTCGCCCGTTCGTCGACCACGACGCGAATGTCCCGGTTCGGGACCTCGAAGACGTCTTTGAGGATCCGCCGCACGAGCAGGACGTCGTTCACGCAGCCGTTGAGCCGCGGGACCTCCGGACGCTCGAAGACCTCCACTCCGACCAGGACCGCTCTGATCCGCGCCACGACTCTCCCGCTCCGACGCGATGAACTGTCACAGGTCGCCCCGGGACCGTCAACGCGGTCGCCGCGCTTGACACGTCCGGAGCGGAGGACTATCCCATCGGGACATGTCCCGGGACGTGTCGTGCGAGCGCTGCGGCCGCGACAATCCTCAAGGGTTCCGCTTCTGCGGCGCATGCGGTGCACCCCTTCCCCGACGAGGGCAGGGTCGCCTCGACGAGGAGCGAAAGATCGTCTCCGCGCTCTTCTGCGACGTGGTCGGCTCGACCGAGCGCGCGGAACGCGCCGACCCGGAAGACGTCCGCCGTGTGCTCCGGCCGTACTACCGGCACGTCCGGGACGACCTCACTCGCTTCGGCGGCAACGTCGAGAAGTTCATCGGCGACGCCGTCTGCGGTCTGTTCGGAGCGCCACGGTCGCACGGCGACGATCCCGAACGGGCGGTCCGGGCCGCGCTCGAAGTGCGGAACACGGTCGCCGTCCTCAACGAGGCCGATCCGGAGCTCGACCTCCACGTCAGGCTCGGCGTCGCCACCGGCGAGGCGCTCGTCGCGCTCAACGCCCGAACGAGCGAGGGCGAAGGCATGGCCTGGGGGGACGTCATGAACACCGCCGCGCGGCTCCAGAGCGCCGCCCCGATCGACGCGATCCTGGTCGACGAGGCGACCTACCTCGCGACGCGCGGGGCGATCCGCTACGGAACCGCCGAGCCGATCAGAGCACGGGGGAAGTCGGAGCCTGTCGTCGTGTGGCAGGCGCTCGCGCCGTTTGCCCGGCTGGGCGCAGACCTCTCGCAGGTCGCGGAAGAACCGCTCGTCGGGCGGGCCAGGGAGCTCTCCGCGCTCGAGGACGCCCTCGAGCGGGTCGTGGATGGACACCGGCCGGAGCTCGTCACGGTCATCGGCGAGCCGGGGATCGGCAAGAGCCGGCTGGTGTCGGAGCTCTTCCGGCGCGTCGACCTCGGCCCGAGGCTCGTCAGGTGGCGCCAGGCCCGCTCGTCCCCGTACGGCGACGGCTTCACGTACTGGGCGCTGGGCGAGATCGTGAAAGCACAGGCAGGGATCCTCGAGACGGACGACGCCTCGACCGCCGAGCAGAAGCTCGGCCAGGCCGTGCGCCAGGTGGTCACCGATCCCACGGACGCACGACGGATCGGTGCCGAGCTCCGGTCGCTCGTCGGCATCGGCGACTTCGCCGCGCCACAGGGAGATCGGCGGAGCGCGGCGTTCACCTCGTGGCGGAACTTCCTCGAAGCGATCGCGGAGCGCTATCCGCTCGTGCTGGTGTTCGAGGACATCCAGTGGGCCGGCAGCGGCCTCTTGGACTTCGTCGAGCATGTCGTCGACTGGGCGAACCGAGCCCAGATCCTGATCGTCTGCACAGCTCGTCCGGAGCTTGCCGAGCTGCGCCCGGACTGGGGCGGCGCACGGGCGAATGCGACGACGCTCGTTCTCGCACCGCTCTCGACCGAGGAGATCAGCGAGCTCGTCGGCGACCTCGGCCCGAGGCCGGTTGGGGAGGACGGACGCCGAGCCGTCGTCGAGACCGCTGCAGGCAATCCGCTGTTCGCGGTCGAGTTCGCGCGGTTGCTCGTCGACTCACCGGAGTACAGGCCGTCCACGGAGTCGGTGCACGGAGTGATCGCCGCGCGAATCGACGCCTTGTCGGCCGAGGACAAGACGCTGCTACAGGACGCGGCGGTCGTCGGCGAGGTCGTCTGGCCCGGAGTCCTCGCCCAGGTCGAGGGTCGCCCCCGACGACGGGTGGACGCACGACTCCGCGATCTCGTTCGGCAGGAGTTCCTGACGCCCGTGCGCGACTCGTCCGTCCAGGGCGAGTCGGAGTTCACGTTTCGCCATGTCCTCGTGCGGGATGTCGCCTACGACCAGATCCCGCGTCGCCGGCGCGGTGAGCTCCACCGACGGGTCGCCGCCTGGCTCGAGTCCTTGAGCCCCGACCGCAGCAGCGACCGTGCCGAGATGATCTCGGTTCACTACCTCTCGGCCTACGAGTACGCGCTGGCCGCGCGGGCCGACACGACCGAGCTCGTGGAGGGAGCCCGGATCGCCCTGCGCGACGCCGGGGATCGTGCGCTGTCCCTGAACGCGTTCGCCGCGGCCGAACGCCATTTCGCCGCCGCGGTCGACCTGTGGCCCGACGAGGATCCCGAGCTTCCCTTGCTCCTCCTCAGGCTCGGGACGGCGCGGTACTACTCATCGGACGCAGGCGACGACGTGCTCGCGGAGGCGGAGCGCAGGCTCCTCGAGGCAGGCGATCCCGAGTTGGCCGCGGCCGCGGCCATCCTGCTCGCGGACCTCGCCCACCAGCGGGCGGAGGCGAAGGAGCGGTTCTTCGAGCACGCGTACCGAGCGCTGGCGCTCGTGGAGGATCGCCCTCCATCGCGAGCGAAGATCGACGCGCGCCTGGACCTGGCGGTGTTCCTGACCCTCGCGGCCGAGCAGGACCAGGCAGTCGTGTTCGCGCGGGCCGCTCTGGCGGATGCGGAGACGCTCGGGCTCGTCGAGCTCCAGGCGCGGGCGCTCGCGATCATCGGCGCCGCCCGAGGAATGGCCGGCGACCCCGAGGGACGGACGGATCTCCAGCGAAGCATCGTCATGGTAGAGGAGATCGATTCGCCCTTGGGATCCCACCACTGCGGGATGCTCGCCGACCTCGACTGCAACCTCGGCAACCTCGGGACCTGCTTCGAGCTCCAGGCCCGGGCGCGCGGGCACGCGGAGCGGTTCGGGCATCTCTCGCACATCCGCTGGCTCAAGGCGGAGCGGGTCGCGGAGTCCTACTGGAGAGGCAATTGGGACGAGGCTCTCGCTGTCGCCGAGGACTTCCTCGCGGAGATCGGCCCCGCAGGCGGTCACTTCATGGAGGGGTACTGCAGGGACGTGCGCGCGAGGATCTGGCTTGCGCGCGACGAGGTCGCCGCCGCTCTGGACGAGAGCGGCAGGGCGCTCGGGCTCGCGCGCGATTCCGGTCAACCGCAGATGCTGTGCCCCGCCCTGGCCGTCCATGGGCGGGTCCTCGCTGCGAACGGGGACGAGGCAGAGGCGAGGCTCGTGGTCGACGAGCTCTTCGCCCTCTGGGACGAGAAGCTCAATCTCGTGCCGGCATCGTCCTGGGTCGTCGACCTCGCCTGCGCCCTCGAGCGGCTGAGCCGTACCGTGGAGCTGCGGTCGCGAGCCGACGCCGTGCAGCTCCGGACGGCGTGGCTCGAGGCAGCCCTCGCGTACGGGTCGGGCTCGTTCGAGGCGGCCGGCGAGGTGTTCGCCAGGATCGGATCGCGACCCGACGAGGCGCTCGCGCGCGTGCGGGCGGCCGGGTCGGCGGCCGACGCCGGCGCCGGCGAGCTCGCGGGCGCGCTGGCGTTTTGTCGCGACGTCGGCGCGAGCGCGTACCTCAAGGAGGCGCGCACTCCCGTCTCGTGACCTGACGCGCCACTTGTACGTGCCGCCCGCCGGTCATACACTCGTCGCGAGGTAGCACCGACAGAGGGACGATCCTTGTCCAGCGGCGATTCGGAGCACGAAAGCGGGCCCTCGGCACGTCCGTTCGGGGCGAAGCCCTTCGGGGCCAAACCCTTCGGCGCGAAGCCGTTCGGCGCGAAGCCCTTCGGTGCGAAACCCTTCGGCGCGAAGCCCTTCGGTGCGAAACCGTTCGGGGCCAAGCCCTTCGGCGCGAAGGCGGACGACGGGGGCGGCTGCCCCTCCGAGCCCGAGGATTGGGGAGCCGCCCTTGTGGAGCTCGTGTGCGAACGCTCGACGGTCATTCGCATGGGGGCGACGCTCGTGCTCGGGCCCCCGCTGCAGGTCTCGACGTTC
>DASSVY010000196.1:0-3240 GCA_035705535.1 Gaiella sp.
CGCATCGCCGAGGGGACGAATGCGCGGCTCGTTCTCTGGCAGGTCGACGGGCCGGTGCGCGTCGTCGGCGCGGGCTCGGACGCGGAGCTACGGAAGCGCGTCTGTCCCTAGCTGGTTGATCGGAAATCAGCGCGAACGCGGCGAAGGTAGCCGCTCGGGTTCTGCGTGATGAGGAACTTCTCGCGCGCGCGGTCGATCTCGAACTCGTCGGTCCGGGCGAGGAACGCCTCGATCGCCTGAAGCGGCCCGGGGAGCAGGTCTTTCCGAATCTGCCCGATGTTCGAGTCCTCGACGATCATGTAACCCCCGACGGGCACCAGGTCCTTGTAGACCGCGAGCTCGGCCTCGACGTGCGCCTGCGAGTGATCCGAGTCGAGCACCACGAGGGCCCGCTTCCCCTCCGCGCGCTCCCGGACGGTCGCGACGACGTCCGGATCCGTCGACGAGCGGCCCCCGAGGTACGTGACGCGTGGATGGACCGGGTAGTCGTCGCGCACCGGCTCGACGTCGATCGAGACGACCTCACCGGCGTCGAGGAGGTCGCAGATCGAGGCGAGGTAGAACGCGCTCCCGCCGCGGTACGTCCCGGTCTCGACGATCAGCTCGGGTCGTGTCTCGACCATGATCTCCTGGTAGACCCAGAGGTCGAGCGGGTTCTTGAGCGCCTGGGCGCCGAGCCAGGTCGTCTCGGTCCAGGCGTCCGACAGGTAGAGGACGTCGTGGGCTCGCGAGACGGCGGCGCGGTCGAGCCGCCTGCCGATCCGGAAGCTCGCGCTCCGCACCCCTCGTCGCAGGTAGTTCTCCACGGTCGCGGGATCTTAGTAACGGCGCTCGAGGCCGAGGACCTCGAGGTAGCGGTCGGCGACCGACGCGATCGGGTGGGTCGAGATCGCCGCGCGCCGCACGTCGAGCTCGGCGACGAGGCTGTCGAGGACGTCGCCGAGCTCGTCGTCGGCGCGGAACGGAAGACCGCCCTCGCCGACGAGCTCCGGGTGGCCGCCGCTGTCGCGGTAGACCGCGGGGAGACCGCAGGCGAGGGCCTCGAGCAGCGCGTTGGAGCACGGATCGTCGTAGCTCGGGGCGACGTAGACGTCCTGTGTGCGAAGCAGCTCGGCAAGCGCGTTCGAGTCGAGCGGGCCGACGAGCGCGACGTGCTCGTGGCGTGCGGAGGACCGGCCGGCGAAGGTGACCTCGTACCGCGTGTGGTCGAGCTCGCGGTCGAGCCAGGCAAGCGCGTCGCCTCCCTTGCGCGGATTGTCCGACCAGCTCGTCGCGACCACCCTGACGCGCCTTCCCTCGACAGGCTCCCGGGCCTTGGGCGGGTGGAAGATCGCCGCGTCGACGGCGTTCGGGACAACTACGGGATCGCGGAGCTCGATCCCCAGCTCGCGGTGCTTCTCGAGGGAGAACCGCGACTGGAGAACCGTGGCCGACGCCAGCTCTGCGTTGATCCGGGCGATGCGCTCGTCGGTGCCGTCGTCGAAGCCCCGGTAGACGCCGATCGGGCCGTCGACGCGATGCACCATTCGCGCGCCCCGGGCGGAGAAGCGACGGAGACGCGCGAAGTCGAAGTTGAACGAGTTGAACAGGCACGCGGTCGTGCCCTCCGAGATGCGCTGCTGCTCGACGTGGAGGCCGCGGGCTTCCAGCTCGCGGACGAGGGCGCGGAGGAACTGATGCCCGCCACCCGAGGGCGGCGGTGCGAACTCGTGGAACAGCGCCAGGTCGGCTCGGCCGTGCCGTGTGCGCAGCCAGTCGCGCTCGAGGGCGACCCTCCGGTCGACGGCCCGTCCCGCCCGGCGCGCGGCGCGCACGATGCTCCTCGGCTGCACGGCGACCACGCTAACGTCGCGCCCGCTCGAGCAGCTTCGCC
Source organism: Gaiella sp. (assembly GCA_035705535.1). Taxonomy (GTDB): domain Bacteria; phylum Actinomycetota; class Thermoleophilia; order Gaiellales; family Gaiellaceae; genus Gaiella. Next base: position 1,874 of record DASSVY010000196.1, read on the forward strand.
AGCCGGGCGACGTACGCGTCCCACGTGTAGCTCGACTCGACCGTCTTGCGCCCGCGCGCAGCGAGCGCCTCGGCCAACACGTCGTCCGCGAGCACGTCGGCAAGCGCCCCGCCGAACGACGACGCGTCACCCGGTGCGACGAGCCGGACGTTCGTCCCGTCCTCGAGCCCGTAACCCCTGGCGACCGCAGCCGTCCGCGTGACGACGACCGGCTTCGCGAGCGCCATCGCCTGGAGGAGCACGGTGGTCGCGCCGGAGTAGCTGTTCTCGCGCACCGGGAGGGCGACGACCCGAGCGCGCTCGAGGCGGCGCCGCATCTCGTCGAACCCGAGGTCGGTCTCCACGGCGACGTTGGCCTGCCTGTCGGTGAGGGAGCGAGCGCGGTCCGCCGTCGTGACGACGAGGAAGCGCGCCTCCGGCATCGCTCGTGCGACCGTCAGCAGGAGCTCGAAGTCCCGGTGCGGGTCGGCGCCCACGGAGACCACGTCGACATCCGGCTCCGCGCCGGTCGGCCGGAACGCCTCGACGTCGACGCCGAACGGGACGAACTCGACGCGTGCGTCCACCCCGCGCTCCTGGGTCCAGCGGAGCAGGACCTCGGCCTCGTGCTCGCTGTACACGACGACCGTCGCCGCCGCGGCGAGCGCACGGGCGTAGAGCCGCTCCATCCGCCGCGAGCGGAGCTGCGCGAGGCGCTCGGGGAGCCCGATCGCCGCGTAGACGAACGGCACGCGCACGACGTTGCTCCGGGCGAGCAGCATCAGCGGGATGCCGACCGTGTCCACGGTGGAGAACACGACGTCGGAGCGAGCGATCTGCCTGCGCGACGCGAGGACCGTGGCGAAGTCGCCCCCGTAGCCCCCGCCCGCCTCGAGTCCCCGCTTCAGGACGGCACCCGCCGTCCTGTGCGCGCGCGAGGGCCGGGCGCGCTCGAGGTTGTGCCGCACGGCGAACCCGCGGTCGGCGAGCTGGTCCATGCCGTAGAGCGAGTAGCGGGCGGCCGACCCCGGCTCGAGCCCGAGGGCCGCGCGCCTGAGCGGAGCATCGCGGAAGAGGTAGAAGACGGAGGTCACGGGCAAGGCCTGATGCGGGTCAAGGGTGCCTGTCGGGGAGGGCATGCGCCAAGCAGCGTGGTCGTATCAGTGCTCGCCGATACCCGCAGGTATCGGCGAGCAGCGAGACGGCCGCGATGCGCCGGGCGCAGGCCCCCACCGCATGTGCCCTTGACCCGCATCAGGCCTCCCATGCCGCCGGTAACGTAGGCGACTCTCGCCCGACGGCCAACAGGGACCATGCACAGGCAGCACACCAAGTTCTCAGCCCGCATGAATCGCGTGTTCACGCACCGCGCCGACCGCGTCGCGAAG
>DASSVY010000197.1:0-3546 GCA_035705535.1 Gaiella sp.
GAGCGAGGCCGAGTACGACCGGGTGCTTGCGGTCAACCTCAAGGGCGTCTTCTTCACGATGCAGGCGGCCCTCCGGCTGATGGTCCCGCGCGGGAGCGGGAGCGTCGTCTCGATCAGCTCGACGTCGGGCTTCACGGCTTCGAGCACGCCGATGGCCGTGTACGACCTGTCGAAGGCGGCCGTGCGGATGCTGACGACGGCTGCGGCCCGCGAGACCGGGCGCACCGGCGTCCGCGTCAACGCCGTCGCACCCGGGACGGTCGGCACCGATCTCGTCCGCGAGGTGCTGAGCGAGGAGGCGATCGCGAGGCTGAGCGACGAGCGGATCCCGCTCGGCCGGCTCGCGGAACCCCGCGAAATCGCCGCGGCGGTCGCGTGGCTCTCGTCGGACGCGGCCTCGTACGTCACCGGGCACACACTCGTCGCAGACGGAGGTTGGCTGACATGAGCGAATGGAGCGGCGCGGGCGTCCGCGCGATCGACCACGTCGGGGTCACGGTGCCGGACATCGAGGAGGCCGCCCGGTTCTTCGCCGAGGCGCTCGGCGCCGAGCCGCTCTACGAGATGACGCCGTCCAAGCCCGCGACCGACGACAATCTCCGTCTCGAGCAGGCCCAGCTGGGGACCCGCCCCGGCACCCGCTGGCGACGGGCGCTGATGATGCGCCTCGGCGACGGGCCGTGCATCGAGCTCTTCGACTACGAGGACCCGGACCGCCGGCCCGCCGTGACGGCGACCGACCTGGGCGTCCAGCACTTCGCGATCTACGTCGACGACATCGATGCGGTGAAGGACCGCATGGTCGCCGCCGGCGCGACCGCGCTGGAGGGACCGTCCCCGCTCAACGGCCCGGAGGCGGGCGAGGGGAACCAGTGGCTGTACGTCCAGGCGCCGTGGGGCGGCCTGATCGAGCTCGTGACGTATCCCTCCTCGCAGCCCTGGGAGCAGACGACGAGCCTGCGCCGCTGGAAGGCGGTCGAGGCCGAGGAGCCCACCGCCGACCGGAAGGAGCAGCAGTGATCAAGGTCATGTGGTTCGTGAAGCGCGCCGACCACCTCACGCTCGAGGAGTTCGAGCGCTGGTGGACGGAGACCCACGCGCCGGACATCCGCGACGAGCAGGTGCCGCATCTCGTCCGCTACATCGTCAACGTCCGCACCGACGACGACCTCGCCGCGAAGCCCGACGAGGAGTGCGAGTGGGACGGGATTGCCGAGGAGTGGTTCCCCACCGAGGCGGCCTTCAACGCGGTCTACGGCAAGGAGAACCGCGACGCGCACGAGGACTCGGTCTCGAACACGGGCCGCATCCAGCGGATGGTCGTCAAGGAGATCACGTTCGTGTGACGCGCGACGCGGCGGCGCGGCCCCGTCGTAGGCTGGCGCGGTGCAACCGCGGATGCACGAGAGCTGGCTGGCCGTCCTCGGCGACGAGCTCGACCGGCCGTCGATGCAGGACCTCCGCGCCTTCCTCGTCTCCGAGGTCGCGGCGGGGCGCGGCTTCTACCCGCCGGCCGACCGTGTCTTCAACGCGCTCGCGCTGACGCCGTTCGACGACGTCAGGGTCGTCGTCCTCGGGCAGGACCCGTACCACGGCCGTGGCCAGGCGATGGGGCTCTGCTTCTCCGTGCCGCCCGGAGTCCCCGCGCCGCCGTCGCTCCAGAACATCCACAAGGAGCTCGCGAGCGACCTCGGACTCGCCCAGCCGTCGTCGGGCGACCTCACACCCTGGGCGGAGCGCGGGGTGCTCCTGTTGAACGCGGTGCTGACCGTCGCCCCCGGAAAGCCGGCCTCGCATGCGGGCAAGGGCTGGGAGCAGTTCACCGACCGTGCGATCCGTGAGCTGTCGGAGCGCCGCGAGGGCATCGTGTTCCTCCTCTGGGGCCGGTACGCGCAGCAGAAGGGCGCCGTCGTCGACGCGACGCGACACCACGTTCTCACCGCCGCCCATCCCTCGCCCTACAGCGCCGCGAACGGGTTCTTCGGCTGCCGGCACTTCTCGCGTGCGAACGAGCTGCTCGCGGCGAGCGACAGGGAGCCCGTCGAATGGGCGCTCCCGTGAGGCCCGTCACCGCCTAGAAGCCGGCCAGGACTTCGCGAAGCCCGGTGCCGCGCAGGACGCGCGGCTTCCCGCCGGTCGACGAGGAGACCTGAACCCACTTCTGCTTCCGCACCCAGTACACGTCCGGGCTCAGCGAGCCGACCTCCTCGCGGAAGCCGAGGAACGCGGCCTCGAGCATCCGTTGGAGCGCGACTCGGGCGTCGCCACCGTCGATCGGCCGGTAGAGGAGCTCGTGGCGGGTCGGGACGGCGACGAGCACTCCTGGCCCCCAGTCGTCGTCTCCGCTGAACCGCTGCATGGTCTCCGGGAGGAGGAGCGCGAGGCTTCCCGTGAAGAGCGACTCCCCGCGCACCGCCGTGAATCTGCCGTTCTCGCCGACCGTCCCCGACCGCAGGCTGTCGCTGTCGAGGAGCGCGCGGAGGTTCGCGCGGCCGAGCGCGACGAGACCCGAGATCGTGCCTCTCCCCGCCAGCTCGTCCCGCGACGGCGTCGCCACGGCCTCCCCGAGATCGACTGCGAGCACCTCGAGAAGCCCCGGCGCAACCGTGCGGGCGTAGCCGAGCGCGTCGGGATCGGGCACCGATGCCGCGTCGACGAGCCGGAGCGACAAGCCGGCGCCGAGCTCCGGCTCGGTCACCTCCGAGAAGTCGCGGGACGGCGTCGCGACGAGCCGGACATGCTCGTCGATCAGGTGAGGCCACTCGGCCTCGTCCGCGCGCACGCACAGCGCGGCGATGTTCCAGAGTCCGATCGTCGTCCCGCTGCGATCGACGACGCAGTCGGGATGGACGTCGACGTCCCGGCCGACGGCCGCGAAGGACCCGGCGACGAGTCGTCGGAACTCGTCCGCCTGCTCGACGGTGAGGAACGTGATGGAGCCGTCGGGGACAGGTTGGGCGCGTTTGGTCAGTCGCATGCGAGTCCGCACACGGTGACGCGCTCCCGGCCCCTGCGAAGCCCCCGTCCGAGTGATGTCCGCGAGACGGCCGCGATCGCGACGGCCACTCCCGTAGGATGCCTTCGTGCCGTTCGACATCGGCCCGTGGGAGGTGGTGATCCTCCTCGCCGTGCTCGCGCTCCTCTTCGGCTCGAAAGGCGTGCCGGACGTGGCCCGGCGGCTCGGCACCGGTGCACGCGAGCTCAAGGACGCGCTCGGCGAGGTCGACCCGCGCCGCATGCTCGAACCGGGCCAGGAAGAGCGCCCCAAGACGCCGGAGACGCAGCGGAAACCCGACGCGTGAGGTCGTACACGCTCTTCGACGGGGCGCTCGACCAGGGCCGTCGCCGACGATGAGCGACGGCGAGATCGTCGACGTCACGCGGCGGACGCGCCTCGCAGCCGAGCGGACCTGGCTCGCGTGGTGGCGCACCGGCATCGCTTCGTCCGCGGCGGCGCTCGCGGTCGGCGGTCTCGTCCCCCAGCTCGTCGAGGGGACACGCTGGCCGTACGTGGCTCTCGGCGTCGGCTATGCGCTCGCGGCGATC
>DASSVY010000198.1:0-11006 GCA_035705535.1 Gaiella sp.
CGCTCCGGGCTCGAGATCGTCCCGATCGGTGCTGCGCGTCGGGCAGACGACCGCGTGACCGTCCTGGACGAGTCGTCGGACGAGGGACGAGCCCAGGAAGCCGCTGCCTCCTGTGACGAGAATCGTCCCCTCGAGCTCCCGTGCCTCGCTGGGCGGTCGAGACGTCACGTCGAGGCCTCGGCGCGCCCGAGCAGCCCGGCCTCCTCGAGCCGGGTGGCGGCTAGCTGGATCTCCTGGGGCGTGAGCCCCGAGCGGGCAGCGATGTCGAGCAGGCTCGAGCTCCCGTCGGCGAGGCTCAGCACCCAGAGCAGCGCCATCTCTTCACTCGAGCCGCCGGCCAGCGAGCGGTAGAGGCCGCGCCGTCCGAGCTGCGGCTCGCCGTACGGCGAGGTGTTGACGAAGACCTCGTTCCGCTCGAGGGCGTCGACGATCTCGAGCGCGGCGTAGAGGGAGTTGCCGAGGGCCTCCGGCCGCACGAGGTCGAGGTCGTCCGCCGAGGAGTGGTACTCGGGGAAGGCGTCGGCCGGTGTCCGCGACAACGCGCCGAAGGGGAGGTCGAAGCCCGGCGAGCAGAACTGCCGCTCGTCGCCGCCGTACGGCATCCACGGCCGGATGCTCGCACCCTCCCTGCCCCGCAGGACGAGCTCGGCGGCCAGGTCGACCTCGGCGTCCTGCTGGCGGCTGCGCTTGTAGGTCAGCGGCCCCGGATCGCCGACGCAGGAGACAGCGAACCCGTGCCGGACGCGAGGGACGAGGTCGCGGTTTGTGTGCAGCCAGCACAGCGGCCCGATCGTGCCGGGGCTCCAAACGAGCCGGAACGTATGACGGAGCCGCTGCGTAGCGAGGATCCGCGCCAGGCCCGCCAGGACGACGATGCCCGAGAGGTTGTCGTTCGCGAGTGCGGGATGACAGATGGTCGTCGTCAGGATGACGACGTCGTCGATCTCGCCGTCGAGGGCTACCTCGCCGTACGTCACGTGGCCGTCGTCGAGTGTCGCGTCGATCCGGATGCGGTACATCCCCTCGGGGAGGGCGTCCGCGACCTGTTGGGACGTGCAGAACCCCCAGCGCTCCGCCCAGTACGACGTCCGGTACGGCACGACGTCGGGATCGCGCGGATCGGTGAAGAGATGCTGCCGCAGCTCGGCAAGGTCGACCGTCGTGTCCACGGGGACGCTGTAGCCGAGGACGTGCAGCGAGGAGTCCGCGACGTCGATCACTCGTCTCCCGTCCGGCGCCTCGACCCACGCCTCTCGGACGTTCCACTCGCGGGGCAGCGTCCAATCGAAGACCTGCGTTCCCGTCGGGAGCTCCACGGCACGAAGCGGCACGTCGCGCCCCAGCCGCCCCAGTGTCGCGCGCACCCCGTCGCCCGTCAGGCTTCGCGGGAGCGGGAAGAGCTCCGCCATCAGGGCATGGAGCTCGTGGCCGGCGGCGTCGGCGTCCGGAACGGTGGTCCAGTCGATCGGCATCGTGGGATCCGCAGGGCCGAGGCGCGGCGGTCTCCAACCCTAGTGCACGGGCGGTGTGACCTCCTCGATGCCGAGCTCGTCCAGCCGGTCGAGCACCCGGTCGGCGAGCGCCAGCGCCTCGGCCGACGGCGGGTAATGCCGGTTCGGGTACGCGAGCACGCGCATACCGGCGGCATGGGCGGCGCGGATGCCGCTCGCCGAGTCCTCGACCGCGACGCAACGCGTCGGATCGACGTCGAGCCTGCGTGCCGTCTCGAGGTACACGTCGGGAGCGGGCTTGCCCTGCGCCACCTCCTCCGACGACACGGTGACGGCGAAGAGATCGGTGAGCTCGAGCCGGCGGAGGACGGCGTCGATCAGCTCGCGGTTCGACGACGACGCGACGGCCAGGCGCAGCCCCTCGCGGTGTAGGCGACGGACGGCGTCGACGGCGCCCGGCACGACAGGGAGCTCGTCTTCGTACCGCGCGAGCATCCGTCGAACGACCTCCGCGTTGATCGTCTCGGGCTGCTCCCGCAGGCCGACGACCTCGTGGAGGTACCGCGACCACTCGTGCGAGCTCATGCCCATCATCGCCTCCTGCGCCGCAGGCGTGTAGCGGCCGCCCCACTCGTTGGTCAGCTCCTCGCGCACGTCGTCCCAGAGGTGCTCGGTGTCGACGAGGACGCCGTCCATGTCGAAGACGACCGCCGCGATCGAGGGCGAGGCATGCATCGCGCGATCGTAGACTTGCGGGCGTGGAGACGACCGCCCCCTGATGGCTTCGCCCGGCGTCTCCGGTCTCACCACGGGCACGTCGCAGACGGTCGCACCCGTGTGCCGGGATTGCGTCTGGTGGCAGTCGCGCGGCAACCGAACCGCATCGAAGCAGCGCTGGATCGAGCGCGCGGAGGAGGAGTGGGGCGAATGGGGGTCGATCTACCTCGACGAGCACGGCCGCCTGCTCGGATCGCTGCAGTACGGGCCCTCCTACCTCTTTCCCCGTGCGGCCGACCTGCCGGCGGGGCCGGCCTCCGACGACGCCGCCCTCGTCACATGCCTCTACCTCCTCCGGGGCGCCACCGGCTGGGTCGAGAAGTCGCTCCTCCTCGCGGCGATCGGCGAGTCGCGCGACCGCGGGACCGCCGCCCTCGAGGCGTTCGCGTACCGCTACCCGGAGCACGAGTCGCAGGAGGAGCGCTTCCTCGTCCACCGGACGGTGTTCCCGCGCGACTTCCTGGACGAGTTCGGATTCGCCACGCTGCGCTCGCAGGGACGGGTCGAGCTTTGCCGGCTCGAGCTCGGCGGGCTTCAGGCGGTCGAGGAGGGGAGACGCGCGAAGGTCCTGCGCGTCGTCCAGGACGCCTTCACGCCGACGCCCGTCCCCATTCCGCGACCGTAGAGCCCCTTACACGGGCTTGCAGAGCGCGTCCGAGCCGTACACCTCGCGCTGGAGCGCGGCGAGCTGCTGGTCGGCCGCCGGGTCGTAGGGGCCCGGAGCGCTCCCTTCCCAGGTCACGTCCGGCAGCACGCCGGGACCGACGGCCGTCGCCCGGTAGCGTGTTCCCTTGCCGGACGGCCTGCGCCCACCGGGGTAGCCGGGGTAGGGCTCGTGCTCGTACAGCCCGTAACAGAAGACGCCGGTTCCCTTGTGGGCGAGGAAGCTGTTCTCGCGCCTCCAGCCGGGCCCGTAGGCCGAGTCGAGCGTGTCGACGTAGATGTTGCGACCGTACCCGTCGGACGGTGCGCCCTTCGAGCTCACGTTGAAGCCGAAGACGGGCTGCCCGAGGTAGGTGTACCGGCCGAAGAGATGGTCGAACCGCTTGCGGTACGCCCAGTTGGCCCAGACCTCGAGCTTCGGCAGGTCGGTGCTCCAGTGGCTCAGGCGAAGCTCGCTGCTCGCCTGGAGAGGCTTCCACGGATCGAGGCCGAGGTTGGGGAGCCCCCGCTGCCAGGCCTGGAGTGCCCAGTGGCTCCCGTCGGGCATCGTGCAGCCGGTGACGAACCACGCGAGCGGCGGGCCGGCGTACGGGCGGCAGGCGTTCTTGAACCCGCGGGAGAGCGTCCTGCGGTACTTCCCCCAGCCGCCCGCGTAGTCGAGCTTGAACCGCACCTGCTGTCGGTCGGCGGTCGGATGGAGAGCGTTGACCGCCCCCCACGCGAGGACGGACCAGGCCTTCCCCTTCGCGCGATAGCCGACGAGCGCCTGGCCCTGGGAGTCGACCTGCAGCGTGGCGTTCTGGGCGTCCCGCGCGATCAGCTGGGACGCCTGGGCGGTCGCCGGCGCCAGGAGGGTCGCGAGCAGGATCGAGCTGAGCGCCAAACGCCGCACTGACCGGAGGGTCGGCGTCACGCGGCGGAGCTTAGACCCCTCGAACGAGGGGGGTTCGCTACGCGGCGTCGGCGGCGCGCGGTGCGGCCGTCTCGGTCTGGTGCGCGTCGCGGACGGCGCGGAGGAGCTTCACCTTCGCGATCGCCGTGGGCATGTCGATGGGCACGAGGTGCCGTGCAAGTCGCTCTCCCAGCACCGGGTCGAGCGCGATCGTCGTCTGGTTTGCACGCAGCGCGTCGCGGATGGTCTTGCGGACGACGACGCGGCCCTCGAAGAGCGGCGTGATCTCGATCGCCTCCCGCACCGCGACGAGCTCGGCCCGCGTCCACCGGATCTCGATGACGTCCTCACTCCCCACGCACCGCACTCTACCCCGATCGGGGGACATGCCAAGCCCGATCGAGGGATTTGAATCGTCATCCGGGAGGTCTCCCCCCGGGGCATAGACTCGGCCGGTGGCCGAGCAGCGGGAGCGGTTCCGGGTTGCGTGGATCGACACGGATACCGGCGGGCGGATCCACTTCACGGCCGCGTTCCGCTGGGCGGAGGCGACCGAGACATCGCTGTATCGGCGGCTCGGCCTGCTACGCGGCCAGTTGGCCGACTACCCGCGGCGCCACGTCGAGGCCGACTTCCATCGCGTGCTGGTCTTCGACGACGAGGTCGAGGTGCGGCTCTGGGTCGCGCGAGTCGGCTCGAGCTCGGTCACGTACCGCTGGGAGATCACGAGGGACGGCGAGCGCGCGATCGAGGGGACGCACACGGTGGTTCGGGTCGGCGCCGACGGTCGTCCACAGCCGGTCACGGACGAGGTGCGGGAGGCGCTCGAAGGCTGACTGAGCCTGGATCCACCGATCTGCGCGCGCGGGGGCGCCCGTCTGGGCTCGCCGGGCCGCTTCCCGGCCTGGTGGAGGCCCCTGCGGGGCTCCCACCAGGCCGGTGCGCTCCGTGTCGCGCCGGCGACGCCCGGGCCCCGGCCCGTCCGTCGCCACCACGCCACGTCCTGGCGGCCCAGCCGAACGCCCCGCGGCCGTGGATCTCGGTGGATCCAGGCTGAGGCGGCGGGGGTGGGATTCGAACCCACGGAGCCTTGCGGCTCAGCGATTTTCAAGACCGCCCCGTTCGACCGCTCCGGAACCCCGCCGGACGGCCCAGTCTACGCCCTGTCTACGCGGCGGCGGTGGCGGCGACGGACGGTGCCGTCGCCGGCGGCGCGAGCAGGTCGGCCGACACGAGCAGCGGGCGCTTGGGCCGGCCGTTCGCCGCGATCGAGCGCTTCTTCGGGCCGCGGACGGCGAGCAGGAGCTTTGCGCGCGCCATCGCGGTCGGGGCGTCGATCGGGACGAGCCGACCACTCAGCCGCTCGGCGAGCCCGGCTTCGAACACGGTGTCGGTCGTCCGCGGCGAGCGAATCGCGTCGCGGAGGATGTCACGCACCTCGAGACGCCCCTCGAAGTTGGGCGTGATCTCGATGGCCTCGCGGATCGCCGTCAGCTCGGCCCGGGTCCACCGGACACGTACTACCCCCTCATGCCGCATGCCCAGAACGTATCCGGGGCCATGTGCCCGGGTACCACCCGGTTGGGGTAATTCAGGCCTCGATCAGGCTAGGTGCACCGTACTTCTGGAGAGGCTCCGGCACGGCCCCCTGGAAGTTCTCGAGGATCGCGAGGACGAAGCGGTCGGTCACCACCGTGCCGTTCAGAGTGTGGGGAGGGACGAGGCCGCCCTCCGAGCGGACACGGATCCCGAGGCGCCGTGCCTGGAAGTCGGTCGTGTTGGAGCAGGAGGTCACCTCGCGGTAGCGGCCCTGCGAGGGGAACCACGCCTCGAGGTCGACCTTCCGCGTCGCGGACGCGCCGAGGTCGCCTGCGGCAACGTCGACCGCCCGATACGGGATGCCGAGCTCCTGGAGGAGCGCCTCTTCGAGCGCGATCATCCGCTCCTGCTCGGCGTGCGAGTCCTGCGGGGCGGTGAACACGTACATCTCCACCTTGTTGAACTGGTGCACCCGGAACATGCCGCGCGTGTCCTTGCCGGCCGCCCCGGCCTCGCGTCGGAAACAGGTCGACAGCCCCGCGTAGCGGATCGGCAGCTCGTCGGCGTCCAGGATCTCGCCCATGTGCATTCCGGCGAGCGCGACCTCGGACGTCCCCGTGAGGTACAGCTCGTCCTCCTCCAGCGCGTAGATGTTCGAGCGCTCGGTCGGGAAGAACCCCGTGCCGATCATCGCCTCCTCGCGCACGAGCACCGGCGGCAGCACGGGCACGAACCCGGCCGCGGCGACATGGTCGATTGCGACGCGGTAGAGCGCGAGCGCGAGGAGCGCGGTGTCGCCGACGAGATAGCCGAAGCGTGAGCCGGACAGCCGCGCGGCCCGCTCTTGCTCGAAGCGCCCGAGCTCGGCGGCCTCTTTGACGCCGTCCGGGATCGTCGGCTCTCCTACCCGCCGAAGCTCGACCGCGTCCTCGTCGCTGTCCCCATCGGGGATCCCGTCCTCGGGCGGGTTCGGCACCTCGAGGAGGGCCGCATCACGCTCGGCCTCCGCCGCGGCGAGCGCGTCTTCGGCCTCCTTGAGCTCGGTCTTCACGACCTGGAGCGCCTCGAGCTCCTCCGGCGTCGGTTTCCCCTTCGGCTTGCTGCGGGATCGGAGCTCGTCCACGCGCGGGACGAGCTCGCGCCAGCGCGCGTCCGCCGTGAGGAGCCGGTCGAACGCGTCCGCGGCGCCCTTGCGGGCAAGCGCCGCCCGCATCGCCTCGGGTTCCGCGCGAGCTGCCTTGAGGTCGATCACGCCGGAGAGTCTAGGTCCAGCACGGCCTCGATGACGGCTGCGACCCCTTCGTCCGCCGGCTCCGCGCACGTCAGATCGGCGACGGCGAGCAGCCGCGGATGCCCGCTCTCGACAGCGACGCCGAACCCTGCCTCGTCGAGCAGCTCGACGTCGTTCTCACCGTCACCGAACGCGACCACGTGGCCGAGGTCGAGGCCGAGCAGCTTCGCCACGAAGGCGATGCCCGATCCCTTCGTCACCGCGGGGTTGCCGAGCTCGAGCATGTAGGGCAGCGACGTCGTCACGAACATCCGTCCGCCGAACTGCTGCTCGATCACGGGCCGCAGCTCGGCGAGGACGGGCGGGTCGGCAACCTGGACGAGCTTCGTCGGCGGCCGGTCGAGCCACGCGAGCAGGTCGCCGACCTGGGTGACGGGGAGGTGCTGGAACCGCGAGTACGCGCGCGAGTACTCCGTCTCGCGCGCGACGAAGAGCTGGTCGTCGACGTATACGTTCGGCGAGAACCCGCGCTCCGCGAGCGCTGCGATCGCTTCCCGCGCGACGTCGAGCTCGATCGGCTCGTGGAGCAGGAACTCCCGCGTGATCGGATCGACCACCGCCCCGCCCTGGTAGCAGACGACCGGCTCGCGGATCCCGGCCTCGGCGAGGTACGGCTCGATCGAGCGGAACATGCGGCCCGTGGCCACGAGCACGGGGATGCCGGCGGTCTGGGACCGCGTGATCGCCGCCCTCGTCCTCGGGCGGAGCGTCGCGTCGCGGCCGATCAGGGTCCCGTCGAAATCGCAGGCGAACGCCTGCACGGGGCGGGGCAGGGTGTCGGGGAGGCTCAGCCGCCCGCCGAGGAGGAGACGAACTCTGCGACGTCGGCGATCTGCTGCGGCTGGAGCTGGTCTTTGAACGAGGGCATCCCGCCCTGACCCAGCGTCACCCGCTGGACGACGAGGTCGAACGACGGCTTTGCCTGGTCGAGGTTCGGGCCGACAGTGCCGGTCGAGCCCGCGGCCGAGAGGGTGTGGCACGCGGTGCAGCCGGCGCTCTCGAAGACGGCTTTCCCGGCGTTCGCGTCGCCCTTGCGCTTCGACGCGGGAAGCTCCTCGCTCCCGCCCGGCGCCGTCTGCTGCGGCAGGGTGCCTTCGACCGTCTCGGGGGTCGCGGCGACCTCTCCCTCGCTGCAGCCCGCCGCGACGATGCCGAGTGCGAGCGCGGCGACCGCGAGCGCGAGGACGATGGCCGGGCGTCGCATCGCGCGCAGTCTATCCCCCCAGGCCGGCGCGTCGTGCGATGCCCGTCGCTCGTAGCGCCAGAGGACGAACGCGCCGACGGCGCCCATCCCCAGCACGTCTCCGGGCGTGTCGTTGACGAGCAGCGAGACGAGGATCCCGACGAGGATCGCGTCGGTCAGCGGTCCGTGCGGTCGCCGGGTCGCGACGAACACGAGGACGGCGAGCGACGCGAGCGCCGCGAACGCCGGACCGAACGCGTCGAACGTCCGGCGCGCCGAGATCTCGAGGCGATCGGCAAGGTCCCCGAGGAGCGCGCCGGGGCCGTCCCCCACCGCGTGGGTGACGTGGCTCGAGCCGCCGAGTGCCGCATCGACGCCGACGAGCAGCACGCCGAGCGCGACGGCGCCGACGCCGACGAGCGCGAGGCGAGTTGCGCCCAGGCGCGCGCCGGCGGTGCGGAGGAGAAGGGTCGCGTACGCAGCCAGCAGCACGATCAGCCCCCCTCCGTCGGCGCCGAAGCGGCTGCCCGCGACGGTCACGAGCGCAAGCGCGCCGACCGCGATGCCGGCCCGACCGAGGCGCGCCGCGCCGAGAAGGGCGGGGACGAGGAGCATCGTCTCGAGGAGATTCGAGACGCCGTAGAATCGGCCCGCCTGAGAGGGGCCGAAGGGCGACAGGGCCACGGATTCGGGGTCGAAGCCGAGCACGAGAAGGTACGCGGCGAGCACGGTGGCGCACGCGACGCCGAGCGGCAGGACGAGCCCAGCGAGCGCGACGAGCGCGACGACCCACCAGCCCGCGAGCCACAGGTTGGCCGCGAGCGCGACGAGCAGGACCCGGGGTGCGAGGGCGGGCGCGAAGAGCGCGCAGAGATACGCGATCGCACCGGCGAGGAGGGTGAGTGGGAGCCGAATCCGATCGTTCCGCTCGATGCGGTGCTGGAGTCGAGCGAGCGTGGCGACCGGGTCGGCCACGGAGACGACGCGCATCTCGCCGTTGGCGACGTCGGCGAGCGACACGAGCCCGTCGATCCGCGTCGAATCCGACGTGAGGACGCCTCGCGGGCCGGGGCTCACCGCGATCGGGTAGCGGTCGTTCTCCGTCCTGCCTTTCGGCGGAAGGACGACGAGCGTGTCGGGTGGCGGTCCCTCGTCGAGCGTGATCAGCGGGGTGCCGTCCTTCGGTCCGCCGATCAGCGAGCTCGCGACCTTGCCGGTGAGCAGCGTCCGGCGCGCGGCCTCGCGGGTCACGGTCGGGCCGGCTCCGGGCACGGCGAGCCCGATCGCGCCGCTTCCCGCGTACCGCTCCGGCGGGAAGGGCGGGACGACGCGGACCGCGGCGCCCGCCGGTGCGGCCATCGCGAGTGCGACGAGGATCCCAACCAGGCCACGCGTCACGCGGTGAGTCTCGCGGAGCGCGGCTCGTCTGCGTAGCCTGTGACGGTGATCATCGAGCAATCGATGGACGCCAATTGGCTTTCGAACGCCTTCGTGGTCGGCGACGAGCCCGGCGGCGTCGCGGTGTTCGTCGACTCCGGCGCTCCGCTCGAGCCCTTGCTCGCCACGGTCGAGCGCGAGCGCCTGACCCCGACTCACGTGCTACGGACGCACGGCCACCCGGACCACGTGGCCTTCGAGGACGAGCTGACGAGCCGGTTCGGCATCCCCGTGGTGACGGGCGCGCTCGAGACCGGGGGGCTCCGGATCGACGCGATCCCGACGCCGGGGCATTCCGACGACGGCGTCGCCTTCGTCGTCGACGGCGTGTGCTTCTCGGGGGACACCCTCTTCCGCGACGCCGTCGGCGGTGGGCCGGCGGACGTCGTGCGGGCGTCGGTCATGGAGCGGCTGATGACGCTCCCGCACGAGACCCGTGTGCTTCCCGGCCACACGGTCGAGACGACGATCGGGCGGGAATGGGAGCGAAACCCCTTTGTCCGCTTCTGGCGGGGGCTCGAGGAAGAGGCCGGCGGACGCTGCCGTCTCGGCGAGGTGGAGGGCGTCGTCCTCGTCGAGTCGCCGGACTACGACGGGAAGGGCAAGCTCCTCGTGCGCCTCGACGGTGGCGAGGAGCGGATCGTCGGCGCGTCCCGCGTCGAGCTGCTGTGAGCCGCGGCGCGTCCTGACCTAGTGGACGTGTCCGCAAGTCCGGTTGTGCCCAGCGGCCACGAACGAACTCACGGACACGTCCACTAGCGTTACGGTCCAACACCCGTGCGTCTCGTCGTCGCCCGTTGCGAGGTCACGTACACCGGCCGCCTGAACGCGTTCCTGCCGGAGGCAATCCGCCTGCTCGTCTTCAAGGCGGACGGGTCGGTGCTCGTCCACGCCGACAGCGGCGGTTACAAGCCGCTGAACTGGATGACCCCTCCGACCGTGATCGAAGAGGCGGACGGGGTGATCCTCGTGCGCAAGCGCGCCGGCCGGTCGGAGGATCGTCTCGAGATCCGCGTTGCGGAGCTGCTGGCGGAGTTCGAGCACGAGCTTGGCGAGGACGCGGGGCTCGAGAAGGACGGCGTCGAGCGACACCTCCAGGAGGCGCTCGCCGACCTTCCGGATGCGGTCGAGCCGGGCCTTCGCCTTGTCCGCCGGGAGTGGCCGACCGACATCGGGCCGGTCGACCTGATGTGTCGCGACGAGGACGACGGCTGGGTCGTGGTCGAGATCAAGCGGGTCGGCACGATCGAGGCCGTCGAGCAGCTCTCCCGGTACCTCGAGGTGCTCCACCGCGACCCGGTGCTCGCGGGTTGCCGCGGGATCCTTGCAGCGGAGAGCGTGAAGCCCCAGGCCCGAACCCTGTGCGCGACTCGCGGGCTCGGCTGCGTCGAGGTCGAGCTCGCGGCGCTCCGCGGAGCGCGCGAGCCGGAGCTCACGCTCTTCGGGGCCTAACGCTCACGGCCGCACCGCGGCCTTGAGGTAGTCCCGCGGCGGATCGTCGAACAACCCGGCGACTCCCTCGAGCCCGACCTCGTGGGTGATCAGGCGCTCGAAGGGGTACGCGCCGCTCGCGAGGAACGCGAGGGCGGCCCGCAGATGGCGCGGCGTATGGTGGAACGAGCCGACCAGGCGCACTTCCTCGTAGTGGATGCGGTAGGGGTCGATCGCCACGCGCACGTTGCGCGGGAGGCCGCCGAACGCGAGCACGGTCCCGCCCGGCCGCACCAGGTCGAGCGCGCGCTCCCAGGCCTCGACGGTGCCGGCCGCCTCGAT
>DASSVY010000199.1:0-2744 GCA_035705535.1 Gaiella sp.
ACGTCGCGTCCGGGCGGATGCGCGAGCCCGACGAACGCGCCGCGCCAGGCGAGCCGTGCGTCACCGGCGACGACGTCGTCGAGGAGCGAGCGGGCGAGCGTCGTCGGCGCGTGCGCGAGCGCGAACAGCGTGCGGGCGGCGTCGTCGACGGGGACCGGCCCGCGCCGGGCCTCGACGAGCTCGACGAGCCGGTCCGCCGCGTCGAAGGAGAGCTGCATGCGTCAGGATGGTAGTCGAACGTACGTTCGCCTACCACCCTGACGCTGGACGTTCTCTCGCGGCAGCGGGCCGAGGGCCCGATGACGCCTAGTTCACCGCTTTCTTCAGCTGCGAACCCGCGCTGAACTTCGGGACGTTGGCGGCCTGGATCTGGACTCGCTCGCCCGTCCGGGGGTTCACGCCCTGGCGCGCCGCACGCCGCGTGACATGGAACTTGCCGAACCCGGTGAAGGCGACGGAGTCGCCGTTCTGGAGCGTGCCCTGGATGACGTCGAGGGCCGCATCGACCGCGGCGCCCGCGTCGCGCTTCGACAGACCTGCCTTGTCGGCGACGGCATCGACGAATTCCTGCTTGGTCACGTGCGTTCCTCCTGGTCGATTTGATCTCTTTGGACGTCCGTCGAGCCTACCGCTCGAACGGATTCGGCTCAACCATGCGGGTTCACAACCTGCTCCCGCGTTGCGAGCAACTCACCGGCACGGTAGAGCGAAGCGAGCCGCACGCCGAGGCGTGCGAGCGCGTCGGCGCCGCCCTCCTCGCGGTCGACGACGCACACCGCATGCCGGACGACGAGCCCGGCCTCGCGAGCGGCCTCCACTGCCTCGCAGAGGGCGCCGCCAGACGTGACGACGTCCTCGAGCAGGCACACGCGGTCGCCTGGCTCGAACGGCCCTTCGAGGCGGTTCGCGGTGCCGTATCCCTTGGTTTCACCGCGGATGATGATGAAGGGCAGCCCGGACGCCATCGATGCCGAGGCGGCCAACGCGACCGCCCCGAGCGCCGGTCCCGCGAGCCGCACCGCCTCCGGCTCGGCCTCGTGCGCGGCCGCCGCGAGCCGCTCCCCGAGCGGCCCGAGCAGCGTCGGCTCGGTCTCGAAGCGGTACTTGTCGAGGTACCAGCGCGACTGCTTGCCGGAGCGGAGGGTGAAGTCCCCTTCGAGGAAGGCAACGTCGAGCAGCCGGAGCCCGAGATCGTCGACGGCGCTCACGTGAGGGCGCGCTCCGCCGCCTCGACGATCCGGCGGTGCTCCGGTATCCCCTCGTCCGGCACGACCTCCTCGCCGTCCAGCGAGGCGACGACGACGACGGCCGGGTCGGTCCGGCGGCGACGAAGAAGGACGAGCAGCGCCACCACCGCGAGCGCGGGGAGAGCCAGCCTCATCGCGGCGCCCCGCTCCCGATCCGCCCGAGCGTCGTCCGGAGGTCGTGGGCGACGAGCGCGGTTGTGGGCCGGGCGATCGTCGTCGCGACGACGGTTCGCGTGCCGTCCGTCAGCGCGACGAGCGATCCGCTGGCGAGGTCGACCTGGACCCGCTCGACCGCCTTCTCCGAGCAGATCGTGTCGCCCGCCGCCAGCAGCTCGGAGCCCACGCCGGCCAACGTCCGGGCCCGCCCGTCCGAGGACGTCCTGGCCGCCTCGACCTCTCCGCTCGGCCCTGCGACGACCGCCTCGACGACCTGCGTCGAGAGGCCGAACAGCTCCGAGAGGGAGGCGGATGTGTCCATGTCGGCGGACGAAGCTAGCAAACTGCCCCGGTGCGAGCGATCAGAGGCACGTTCGACCGCTTCTTCGGAGAGCGGGGCACGCACCTCGCGGCGATGGTCGCGTTCTTCGCGCTCGCGTCGTTCGTCCCGTTGATCTTCCTCGCGCTCTCCGTCCTCGGCTTCCTCGACCAGGCAGACTCCTCGAGCGCGCTGGTCTCGTACCTCGAAGACATCTTCCCGGGGCACTCGGTCGAGTCGATCGTCAGCGTCGTCCAGGCGGTGCAGCGGAACGCGACGACGCTCTCGATCGTCGGGGCGGTCGCGCTGCTCTGGAGCTCGATCTCGCTCTTCTCCGCGCTCGAGTCCGCCTTCAACATCGTCTACGGCCGGCCGAACCGGCCGTTCTTCCGCGGGAAGCTCCTTGCGGTCGGCTACATGATCGCAGCGCTCGTGGTGCTGTTCGCGGGCCTCACGGTCGGCACGTTCGGCTACGACCTCATGCGGCGCTACGCGACGGACGTCGTCTCGAACCAGTGGGTCGCGCTCGCACTCACGATGCTGATCTCCGGGCTCGCGCTGTTCCTCTTCCTCCTCTCTGCGTACCATCGCCTCCCGAACGCCCTGCTCACGTGGCACGAGGTGCTGCCGGGGGCGATCCTCGGTGCGATCGTGCTCGCGGCGACGCTCCAGGGCCTCCCGCTGTTCGTGTTCTTCACCTCGGAGGTGGTCGCGCTCCAGGCGCTCGGCACGACGTTCCTCCTGCTCGTCTGGCTCTACGTGATGGCGAACGTCATCGTGTTCGGCGCGGCGCTCAACTACGTGATCGCCTACGACGGGACCGGCCGCACCGTCGTTCCCAAGCGGCCCGACTGAAGTCAGGTGGGTAGCGCCTCGGCGAGCGCCCTCGCCGCGCGGGCCCGATGAGAGTGCGTCCGCTTCCACGCATCGCCCAGCACGGCGACGGTGGCGGACTCGCCTTCCGGGACGAAGACTGGGTCGAACCCGAAGCCCTCGTCCCCCGCGGGCGCGAGCGCGATCGA
>DASSVY010000200.1:0-6509 GCA_035705535.1 Gaiella sp.
CCGCGCGCTCGGCGCGCACGTGGACGTGGAGGCCGAGGATCCCGCCGGGGCCTTCGCACGTCTCGAGGCGCACCTGCAGGCGACCGGCAGGGTACTCGTCCATCCGTTCGACGACCCGCTGGTGATGGCCGGCCAGGGGACCGTGGGGCTCGAGATCCTCGAGGACGCGCCGTCCGCCGACGTGGTCGTCGTGCCGGTCGGCGGAGCCGGTCTGATCGCCGGCATCGCGGCGGCGGTCGCACCGCGGGGCGTCCGTGTCGTCGGCGTCGAGCCGACCGGCGCCGGGTCCCTGGACCTCGCGCTCGAGGCGGGGGAGCCGGTCCCGATCGTGCCCGAGACGCGGGCGGGAGGGCTCGACGCTCCCTACGCCGGAGTGAACGCTCTCGCCGTCTGCCGGGCGGCGGGCGTCGAGGTGGTGCGGGTCTCGGACGACGCGATCGAGGCAGCGATGAGGCGGGTCTACGCCGAGGCCAAGCTCGCCTGCGAGCCGGCCGGCGCGGCGGCGGTCGCGGCCGTGCTCGGAGGGCAGATCCAGGGTGAGAACGTCGTCGCCGTCGTCTCGGGAGGCAACGTCGGGCCCAAAATCGCCTCTGCTATCCTGGCCGGTTCATGAAGGCCGACATCCATCCGGAGTACGTCGTCG
Organism: Gaiella sp.; assembly: GCA_035705535.1. Classification (GTDB taxonomy): domain Bacteria; phylum Actinomycetota; class Thermoleophilia; order Gaiellales; family Gaiellaceae; genus Gaiella. The sequence continues at coordinate 644 of DASSVY010000200.1, forward strand.
CACACGTCACCTGCTCCTGCGGGAACGAGTTCACGACCCGCTCGACCAAGCCTGAGCTGCACGTCGAGGTCTGCTCGGCCTGCCACCCGTTCTACACCGGGAAGCAGAAGCTGATGGACTCGGGCGGCCGCGTCGAGCGCTTCCAGCGCCGCCTCGAGAAGGCCGCCGCCGCGAAGAGCGACTGAGGCGCCCGGGCTCCCCGGTAGCCTGCACGCATGAGCGTCTCGTACGGGGGGCAGGCGGTGCTCGAGGGCGTGATGATGCGCGGGCCGTCGTGCTGGGCCGTCGCGGTCCGCACGCCGGAAGGCGGCATCGAGGAGGTGGTGAAGGACGTCACCTCGCCGATGCGCCGGCACCGGATCTGGCGCTTGCCCGTGATCCGCGGTGTGATCGCGCTCGGTGAGTCGCTGGCGATCGGCTTTCGTGCTCTGGCGATCTCGGCGAACGTCGCCTCCCGCGAGGAGGACGAGGAGGGGAAGGTCGTCACGGAGATCACGCGCGGCCAGATCATCTTCTCCTTCGCGATCGCGATCGGGTTCGCGCTGATGCTCTTCAAGGTCGGGCCCGCGCTGCTCACGAACTGGCTTCCGATCGACGGCACGACGTGGTTCGTGATCGTCGAGGGTGTGATCCGGGTCGCCGTGTTCATCGCGTACATCGGGCTGATCGGCCTGCTTCCGGACCTCAAGCGCGTCTTCCAGTACCACGGCGCCGAGCACAAGACGATCAACGCCCTCGAGGGTGGCTCGGAGCTGACGCCGGAAAAGGTGCAGAAGTTCAGTTTGATCCATCCACGTTGCGGAACGGCGTTTTTGCTCTGGGTGATGGTGATCGGGATCTTCGTGTTCGCGTTCGTCGGACGCCCGGTCTGGTACTGGCTGATCGCGAGCCGGATCCTGCTCCTGCCGGTCATCGCGGGGCTCGCCTACGAGCTGATCCGCTATGCCGGGAAGCACCAGGACAACCGGGTGCTGATGACGCTGCTCGCGCCGGGGCTCTGGCTCCAGCGGCTGACCACGCGCGAGCCGACGCTCGACCAGGTCGAGGTCTCGATCCGTGCGATCGAGAAGGTCCGCAGGCGCGAGGCCGGCGACCCGTCGGAGGAGGAGGCGGCCCGTAGGGTCGAGGTGATGGCCTGAGCGGTCGCTCCGGGTGTCGTGGCACGTCCCGCACGGCTGCAAACGCTTCGCATGCCGTCGTCCTCGGTCGCCCCGACACCTTCTAGTGTCGGGGCTCCCTGCGTCCTAGGCCTGCTCGGTTTTCGCCGCACGGACCGCACCACGACCCCCAGAGAGACCGCTAGCTTCTTCGTATGCCGCGGATCGTTCGTGACGCAGACGTCTCGTGGGAGGGGAACCTCGCGCGGGGAGAGGGCGCCATCACCGCAGCCTCGTCGGGCGCGTTCACTGCGCTCCCGTACTCGCTGCCGACGCGGATCGCGGCGCCGGAGGGGAAGACGAGCCCGGAGGAGCTCCTCGCGTCGGCGCACGGCGGCTGCTTCACGATGTCGCTCGCGGGCGAGCTGACCGCGGCGGGCACGCCGCCGGGTCGGCTCGAGGTCCATTGCCGCATCACGATGGACGAGGTCGCGGGCCAGGGACACCTCATCGTCCACTCGGCGCTCGACGTCCGCGCTCGCGTCGACGGGCTGGACGCCGAGTCCTTCGCGTAAGCAGTGGAGGACGCCCACGCGGGATGCTCGTTCTCGTCGCTGCTCCGCGCGGCCGGCGTCGGCATCGACATCGAGACGACGCTGGAGGAGGGAGACGACTGATGGCCACCGACCGCAACGCGAAGGTGACGTGGACCGGCTCGCTGATGGAGGGGTCGGGCAAGATCGAAGGTGTCGGCAGCGGGGCGTTCGGGCCGCTCGACGTGACGTGGGCATCGCGAGCGGAGGACCCGGCCGGACGGACGAGCCCGGAGGAGCTGATCGCAGCGGCCTGGGCCGCATGCGTCTCGATGGCCCTCTCGCACGGGCTGGCAGGCGCCGGAACACCGCCGGAGCGCCTCGAGACCTCCGTCACCGTCTCGTTCCAGCCGGGCGAGGGGATCACGAAGGCCGCGATCGAGATCGTCGGGACCGTGCCCGGCATCGACCGCGACGGGTTCGTCGCGCAGGCCGAGGGCGCGAAGCAGAACTGCCCGGTCTCGAAGGCGCTCACCGGCGTCCCCGAGGTGACCCTCGCGGCCACGCTCGCGAGCGCGTAGCGGCGCGTGCGGCCGAGGGCCGCGGCCGGGTCGCACCTACAATCAGCCCCGGTATGGCCACGTTGGAGGATCTCGCCGAGGAGCTCGAGCGATCGCATGCGGAGCTCGAGGAACGGCTCGCCGACCCGAAGGTCTACGCGGACCCCCGCGAGGCGGCCGACCTCGGCCGTCGCCTGAAGGAGCTCGACCCGGCGCTCAGGGCCGCGCGCGAGTGGCGACAGGCGTCCACCGACCTCGCGGACGCGAAGGGCGACCCCGAGCTGTCGTCCTTCGCAGGCGAGCTCGAGGCGGACGTCGCGCGGCTCGAGGAGGAGCTCCGCCTCGCGCTCGTCGAGCGCGACCCCGCCGACGCCAAGGACGTCATCGTCGAGGTGCGTCAGGGCGTCGGCGGCGACGAGGCGGCGCTCTGGGCAGGGGACGTCGCCCGGATGCTCCAGCGCTACGCGGAGCGACGCGGCTATCGCACGGAGCTGCTCTCGGTGAGCGAGAGCGACGGCGGCGGGGTGAAGGAGCAGGTGTTCGCGGTCAAGGGCGACGGCGCGTACTCGGTCTTCAAGTGGGAGGGCGGCACCCATCGCGTCCAGCGGGTGCCGGCGACGGAGTCCCAGGGCCGGATCCATACCTCGACCGCCACGGTGGCGGTCATGCCCGAGGCCGAGGAGGTCGAGGTCACGATCGAGGACAAGGACCTCAAGATCGACGTCTACCGCTCGACGGGGCCGGGCGGGCAGTCGGTCAACACGACCGACTCGGCGGTGCGCATCACGCACCTCCCGACCGGGATCGTCGTCTCGATGCAGGACGAGAAGTCGCAGCTCCAGAACAAGCAGAAGGCGATGCGCGTGCTTCGCGCGCGCCTCTACGAGGCCGAGCGCGAGCGCCAGCAGGCGGAGCTCGCCGCCGCCCGCCGCTCCCAGGTCGGGACGGGCGAGCGCGCCGAGAAGATCCGGACGTACAACTTTCCCGAGAATCGCCTCACCGACCACCGCGTCAAGCACACCGTCCATCGCCTCGACCAGGTGCTCGACGGCGACCTCGAGGAGTTCACGGACGCGCTGCAGGCCGAGGAGCGCCGTCGCGCGCTCGAGACTGCGGTCTGACGCGCGGAGACGAGTCGTGAGCGCCTCCTCGGCGACGGTTGGCGACGTGGTCCGGCGGACGGCGGCGGGGCTCGACGCCGACGGCGTCCTCACCGCGCGGATCGATGCCGAGCTTCTCGTCGCGCACGTGCTCGGGCTGTCCCGTTCCGACCTCGTCGTCGAGCACCGCCGAGAGGTGAGCCGGGCGGAGCAGGAACGGGTCGCGGAGCTCGCAGCGCGGCGGGCGGCGCGCGAGCCGCTCCAGTACATCGTCGGCGAGTGGGGCTTCCGGCGGCTGACGCTCATCGTCGACGACCGCGCCCTGATTCCCCGTCCGGAAACCGAGACCGTCGTCGAGCGGTGTCTCGAGCTCCTCTGCGACGCAGACGCGCCACTCGTGCTCGACGTGGGCACGGGCTCCGGCGCGATCGCGCTCGCAATCGCCGACGAGCATCCAGGGGCCCGTGTCACGGGGATCGACGTCTCGGACGAAGCGCTGTCCCTCGCCCGCGAGAACGCGGCAAGGACCGGGCTCGCGGTCGACTTCGTCAGGCACGACATGCTCGACGGCCTCCCCGGCGCGGACTGGGACCTCGTCGTCTCGAATCCCCCGTACGTCCGTCCCGAGGAGGCGCCGGGGCTCGCACCCGAGGTCGTCGACTGGGAGCCGCACGTCGCGCTCTTCGGCGGCGGGCACACGGAGACGCTGGTGCGGGCGGCGGCGGACGCGTTGGCGCCGGGGGGTGCGCTCGTCCTCGAGAGCTACGACGAGCGGGCGCGTGCGGTCGCCGAGCTCCTCGAGCACTCAGGCTTCACGAAGATCCTCGTCACGAAGGACCTCGCGGGCCGCGACCGTGTCGTGGAGGGCCGGCGCCCGGGATGAGCGAAGTCGCTGCCGCGATCGAGGCATTGCGGCGCGGAGAGGTCGCGGTGATCCCGACGGACACGGTCTACGGGCTTGCAGCGAACGTCGCCGGCGAGCGGGGCACCCGGGCGCTGTACGCCGCCAAGCGCCGTGACGCGCGGCGCCCGACCGCGATCCTCTTCGCGTCGCTCGACGAGCTGCTCGTCCGGGTACCGGAGCTGCCCGCCGAGGCTGTCGCCGCCGGCCGAGCGCTGCTGCCGGGGCCGGTGACGCTCGTGCTGCCGAACCCCGAGCGCCGGTATCCGTGGCTCAACGAGCAGCGACCGGACACGCTCGGGGTGCGCGTCCCGGCCGTGACCGGACCGGGAAAGGAGGTGCTCGACGCGCTCGGAGCTCTGGTCGCGACGAGCGCGAACCTCCCGGGCGGCCCCGACCCACGTTCCCTCGCGGAGGTCCCACCCGAGCTCGCCGCGGCCGCCGCGGCGGTCGTCGACGGGGGCGTGCTCGCCGGCACTCCGTCGACCGTCGTCGATCTGACGGGCGTCGAGCCGGTCGTCCTCCGGGAAGGCGCGCTGCCTGCAGCGGTCGTGCTGGAACGGCTGCGATCTCTTACGGATCGTTAACTCCGACCCGACGCGCGCCTAACGGGACGGGTGGAGACTCGCCCCATGAGACGCCCCCTCGCGGTGGCTGTGATCGCAGGGCTGGCGCTGGTGGTCGTCCCGCTCGGCTCGGCGGCGGCGCCGTCGGCAGTGACGGGCGCAGCGACCTCCGTCGGCGCGTCCTCGGCCGTCGTCGGCGGCAAGGTCGGACCGGGTGGCGAGGAGACCAGCTGGTACGTCGAGTACGGAACGACGACCGCGTACGGCTCGCGAACGAGTGCGCGGAGCGCGGGGAACGGCACGGCGCAGGTCGACGTGACCGAGCAGCTGCGGGGCCTGACGACGGGGGCGACGTACCACTACCGCCTGGTCGCGTCGAACGGCGCCGGGACGGCGCGCGGCGCCGACCTGACCTTCGCGACCCGTGCCGCGCCGGCCGTCGTCACGAGCCCGGCGAGCGCGCTCGGACCGACGTCCGCCACCGTCGCGGGGACCGTCGACCCGAACGGCAGCTCCACCGGCTGGTGGATCGAGTACGGAACGAGCACGAGCTACGGCTCGCGCACCGACACGCAGTCCGCAGGCTCCGGTGCGAATCCCGTCGGCGTCTCGACCCGGCTCACAGGCCTCCGCGCAGGCATCGCCTACCACTTCCGCGTCGTCGCGTCGAACTCGATCGGCACGACGCGCGGCGGCGACCGGTCTTTCCGCACGGATCCCGCACCGGACGTCTCGACCGGCCGCGCCGACGGGATCACCGTCTCCGCGGCGCGCCTGACCGGCTCCGTGAACACGCGCGGCCGCGGCTCGGTCGCGTGGTTCGAGTACGGGCCGACGGTCGCGCTGGGCAGCCGGACGCCCGATCAGGACGCCGGGTACGCGAACAGGTCGTCGGCTGTCTCGGCGTCGGTGACCGGCCTCCAGCCCGGAACGAAGTACTACTACCGCGTCGCCGCGCGGAGCGACGCCGGCACGACGGTCGGGCAGACACGGTCCTTCTCGACGAGCGCCGGGCCGCTCGCGGTCACGGGAGCCGCGCAGGTCTCCGGCGTGAACGTCGTGCTCACGGGCACCGTCGACCCGGTCGGCCGCTCGACCACCTGGTGGTT
>DASSVY010000201.1:0-7681 GCA_035705535.1 Gaiella sp.
TCCGCGGTTCCCCGTCCGTCGTGCTCCACCCGCAGGCCGTCCTGGATCGGGCCGGGAGGGCTCGGCTCTACCTCCACGTCGACGCGGCCCACGACCCCGTGACGGCCTCCGTCGGGTCGAGCGTCCTGCCGTTCAAGGCGAACGTCGACGAGGAGCGGTACGTCGAGGTCGACGCGATCGACCTGGCGGAGTTCGTCCTGGCGCTCCCGCGACGGGTGAAGCTGGTGAAGATCGACGTCGAAGGCGTCGAGTGCCCGATCGTCAACCGCCTCATCGAGTCGGGCGCGCTCGAGCGGATCGAGACCGTGGTCGTCGAGCTGCACGACCGCCACATCCCGGAGCTGGCCGGTGACTACGCGGCGCTGAGGGAACGGCTCCGACGCGAGGGCCTGGAGTCACGCGTGTTGACCGACTGGGAGTAGGTCGACGGCAGTTGCGGCGGCGAAGCCGACGCCTTCAGGGATGTGCCCCGCCGAAGGCGGGGATCAAGCGGCGGGATTCCGCGCCTGCGGAATCCCGCTTCGCGAGCGGATACTCAGAAGAGCCCGACCGTGTTGCCGTCCGCGTCGATGTCGATCGAGAACGCGGCAGGCTGTTTGCCGAGTCCGGGCATCGTCTGCATGTCGCCGCAGAGCGCCACGATCCAGCCCGCGCCGGTGTACGGCCGCAGGTCGCGCACCGTGACCGTGAACCCGGTCGGCGCGTTCAGGAGCGACGCGTCGTGCGAGAGCGAGAGGTGCGTCTTCGCCATGCAGATCGGCAGGTTGCCGAGGCCGCGCGCCTCGAAGGTGGCGGCCTTGTCGCGCGCCGTCTTGAGGAGGAACACGTCGTCCGCGCCGTAGACCTTCGTCGCGATCGCGCGGATCTTCTCCTCGATCGGGGCGTCGAGCGGGTAGGCGTATTCGAACTCGCTCTTCTCGTCCGCCGCGGAGACCACCGCCTCGGCGAGCGCGCCTGCGCCCTTCCCGCCATCCTCGAACGCGGTGTTCACCTCCGCCGCATAGGCACCGTGCGCGACCGCGAGCCGCCGCACGAGCTCGAGCTCGTCGTCCGTGTCCCCGGCGAACTTGTTGACCGCAACGACCGCGGAGAGCCCGAACCGGCGGACGATGCCGATGTGGCGCGCCATGTTCGCAGCGCCGGCCTCTATCTCTGCGAGGCCGCCGTCGACGTCGCCGCCGTGGTGCTTCAGCGCTCGCACAGTCGCGACGAGGACGACGGCGCTCGGGCGCAGCTCCCCGATGCGGCAGGTGATGTCGAAGAACTTCTCCATTCCCATGTCCGCTGCGAACCCCGACTCCGTGACCAGGTAGTCGCCGAGCTTCAGGCCGACGCGGTCCGCGACGAGCGAGTTGTTCCCGTGCGCGATGTTCGCGAAGGGCCCGCAGTGGACGAAGGCGGGCTGGCCCTCGAGCGTCTGGACGAGGTTCGGGTTGAGCGCGTCCTTGAGCAGGACGGTCATCGCGCCGGCCGCGCCGATCTGCTCGGCGCTGATCGGCTCGCCGTCGTACGTCTCGCCGATCGTGATGCGCCCGAGCCGCTCCCGGAGGTCGTGGATGTCACGGGCGACCGCGACGACGGCCATCACCTCGCTCGCGGCGGTAATGTCGAACCCGGTCTGGCGCGGGTAGCCGTTCACGCGCCCGCCGAGCCCCGTGACGACGTCGCGCAGCGAGCGGTCGTTCAAGTCCATGCACCGCCGCCAAGAGACCGTCAGCGGGTCGACGCGAAGGAGGTTTCCGTGCAGCCGATGGGCATCGATCAGCGCAGCGAGCAGGTTGTTCGCGGCCGTGATCGCGTGGAGGTCGCCCGTGAAGTGGAGATTCAGGTCCTCCATCGGCACGACCTGCGCGTAGCCGCCGCCTGCTGCTCCGCCCTTGATCCCGAAGATCGGGCCGAGCGACGCCTCGCGGATCGCCAGCACGGAACGCCGGCCGAGCGCCCCGAGCCCCTGGACGAGCGAGACGGACGTCGTCGTCTTCCCCTCCCCCGGCGGCGTCGGCGTGATCGCGGTGACGTTGACGATCTTTCCGTCGGGCCGGTCGGCGAGGCGGTCGAGGATCGAGAGGTCGACCTTGGCCTTGTACCGGCCGTAGAGCTCGAGCTCGTCGGGCTCGATCCCGGCCTCAGCTGCGACGTCGGCGATGGGGAGAAGCGTTGCGGCCTGCGCGATCTCGAGGCTCGAGCGCATCGTCGGTGTCGCTCCTTTCGGTCGGATTTCCGCGGGTAGGCGTCGGTTCCGGGGCTGCGGCTCGGGCGCAAGTTACAAGGTGCAACTTGCCCTCACGCGGGGAGGCAGCTCAGTGCTGCGCGAGGACGCCGAGATGCCGCTCGTGGGCGCCGGTCGCGAGGATCTCCTCGACCTGCGCGATGACGTGCCGGAGCTCGTCGTCGGAGGTGAAGTAGTGCGGCCCGAGGCGAATGCCGGCGTCCGGGCGGAAGTCGCAGAGGATCTCCCGCTCCATCAGCTCGCGATGGACGGCAGGGAAGTCGGGGACGTCGATCGTGACGGTGCCGCCGCGCCGCTCGGGCGTCCTCGGGCTGCGAACGTCGAAGCCGGCCCGATCCGCGAGGTCGATCAGGAGCTGCGTCTGGCGCAGCGAGTTCGCGCGGATGCGGTCGACGCCGATCTCCTCGATCAGGTCGTACCCGGGCGTTGCGGCGAAGTGCGCGGGCACGTTCGGCGTCCCGGTGAGGAATCGCGCCGCGCCCGCCGCGAAGCGCATCTCCTCCTCGAAGGCGAACGGTGTCTCGTGCGCCTGCCAGCCCGTGTATGTCGGCGTGAGTCGCTCGGCGAGATCGGGGCGGACGTACAGCCACCCGTTCCCGGGGCCGCCGCAGAGCCACTTGACCGAGCCGCCGACGGCGAAGTCGACGTCGAGCGCGGTGAGGTCGAGCGGGAGGATCCCGGCCGACTGGTAGCAGTCGAGGATCACGTGGGCCCCGACCTCGTGCGCCCGGCGGACGACCGGCTCGACGTCCTGGATCTCGGCGACTTTGAAGAGGACGTGGCTGATCGGGACGAGGAGGGTCCGTTCGTCGATCGCCTCGACGATCGCCTCGTCGTCCTCGCAGACCACCACCTCGAGCTCCGGTTGCGCCTGGTACAGGTAGCGCACCGAGGGGAAGTTCGCGCGCTCATAGACGACCCGGTTACGGCGGGCGTCCGGCGGAAGGAAGCAGCTGAGCACCACTGCCTCCGCGACGGCGACGTTCTGGTGCATGACCGTGGAGCCGGGCGGCGCGCCGACGATCCTCCCGACCTGATCGCCCACGTCCATCGGCGTCGTCCACCAGCCCTCGCCCCAGCTGCGGATCCCGCGCTCGGCCCACATGCGGGCGTACTCCGCGAGCCGCTCCTCGGCGCGCCGCGGCATGGCCGCGAGCGAGTGGTTGATCAGGTAGGTCGTGTGCTCGAGGATCGGGAACTCCGGGCGATAGTCGAGCAGCTCCCGCATCCCGGGAGGGTAGACCTTCCTGTGGAACGATTGGCACGGGCTCGCTATTGACGAAAACGGTGTCCGACACCCGGTTGCGCACCGCCGCCACGCGATGAGGGCTTTGGTGCTGCGTGAGCAGGGCCGGCCGCTCGAGGAGGCGACGGTGCACGACCCGGCTCCGGGGCCGGGCGAGGCCCTGCTCCGCGTCCTCGCCTGTGGGGTCTGCCGCACCGACCTCCATGTCGTGGACGGGGAGCTTCGCCACCCCAAGCTGCCGCTCGTCCTCGGGCACGAGATCGTGGCCGAGGTCGTCGAGAGCGCGGGAAGGTTCTCGCCGGGCGAGCGTGTCGGCGTGCCCTGGCTCGGCTGGACGTGCGGCCGCTGCGCCTACTGCCTCACCGACCGCGAGAACCTCTGCGACGCCGCGCGGTTCACCGGCTACGACGTGGACGGCGGCTACGCCGAGCTGTGCGCTGCGGACGAGCGCTTCTGCTTCCCGCTGCCGCAGAGCTACGACGACGTCGAGTCTGCGCCGCTCCTCTGCGCCGGGCTGATCGGCTTCCGTTCGCTCCGAATCGCGGGCGACGCGGAGCGCATCGGGCTGTACGGGTTCGGCGCCGCCGCGCACATCGTCTGCCAGGTCGCCGTCGCCGAGGGCCGCCGGGTCCATGCCCTGACCCGGCCGGGCGACCTCCAGGCGCAGGCGTTCGCACGCTCTCTCGGCGCGACGTCCGCCGGGGACACGGCCGGGGGCCCGCCCGAGGAGCTCGACGCGGCGATCCTGTTCGCACCGGCCGGGGAGCTCGTCCCGGTGGCGCTTCGTCACGTCGCGAAGGGCGGCACGGTCGTCTGCGCCGGAATCCACATGAGCGAGGTCCCGTCGTTCCCCTACGACCTCCTCTGGGGCGAGCGCGTCGTCCGCTCGGTGGCGAACCTCACACGGGCGGACGGCGAGGAGTTTCTCGCGATGGCGCCGGGGGTGCCCGTGCGGACGGAGGTGGAGGCCGTGCCGCTCGCCGAGGCAAACGAGGCGCTTGCCCGCCTGCGCTCGGGCGCCGTGCGCGGGGCGCTCGTCCTCGTGCCGTGAGCTACGTCCTCAGGACACGCGCCTGATCAGCGCGAGCGCGCGCTGATCCCAGGGGACACGGTGAGTGATGCCCGCGGCGCGCATCGTCCCGCGGTGCGCGAGGTACCAGTCGTACGTCTCGCAGAGCGTCTCCGCGTTCGAGAGCCGGGGCTCCCAGCCGAGCAGGCTGCGCGCCTTGTCGATCGAGACGAACGAATCGCGATGCGCGGTGCGGTAGTGCCATTCGGCGAGCGGCGACAGTCGCGCGAGCTCGAGCGCACGGAGCGCGAGCTCTGCGGGGCGCGCCGGGACGGGCCGGAGGCGGGAGCCCGAGCCCGCGTGTGCGACGAGCGCTTCGAGGTCCTCCCGGACGGTGCCGAAGCGCGCCGCGCCCACGTTGAGCGCCTGCCCGGCGACGTCGGCCCCGAGGCAGCGCACCACCGCGTCGCAGAGGTCCTCGACGGCCAGGAGCTGGTAGCGGTTCGTCCCGTCGCCGAGGATCGGGATGCGGCGTCCTTCCCGGATCCAGTCGAAGAGAATCTCGAAGACGCCGAGGCGCTCGGGGCCGAGAAACGTCTTCGGGCGCACGATCACGGTCTCGAGACCCCGGCGGGCGAACGCGTTGCAGAGAAGCTCGGCGTCGATCTTCGACTCGCCGTAGTGCCCGACGCCGACGAGCGGGTCGTCCTCGTCGATGGGATGGTGCTCGGGCACGCCGTAGACGGCCGTCGAGGAGATCAGCACCACCCGCTGCACGCCCGCTTCGCGTGCCGCCGCGAAGGTCACGGCGGCACCGTCGACGTTGACCGAGCGGATCGCGGCGCGGCTCTCCTGGATCGGCAGCGCGGCCGCGGCGTGGACGAGCACGTCGGCGCCCGTGACGAGCCGCCGCGCGTCGACGGTCGAGCGGACGTCGCCGCGCAGCTCCTCGACATGCCCCTCGAGCCCCGGGTCGTCGAGCGGCACGACGTCGAGCGTGCGCACCGCATGGCCGTCGGCGATCAGGCGCCGAGAGAGATGCAGGCCGAGGAAGCCCGCGCCGCCGGAGATCGCGACGAGCACGTCTCGAGCCTACGGGGAGGCGGCGGCCGGCGTGGCGTTCGCGGCCGGCGTCTCGACGGGCGGCGGCGCGCCGTTGACGAGTATTGCGGCCGCGAGGAGCACGACGATCGCGACGCTGCTCTCCGCGAGCAGGCTCCAGCGGACGCCGTGGACGCGGTCACCCCGCTCGAGGCGAGGCCGGACGATCATGTGGTGCATCCCGCCCCACGACAGCGCGACGAGGACGAGGCCGATCTTGACGAGCAGGATCTTGCCGTACGAGGTCGTCCAGAGGTCGTCGAGCTCGGGGAGCCGCTCGATCGCGACCACGGTGCCTGCGACGACGAGCACGCCGACGAGCGCGATCGCGACCCGAGAGAAGCGCAGGAACGCCGCTCGCCGCATGTCCGGCGCGAGCGGCCAGACGACGACCGCGAGCGTGATCACGCCACCGGCCCAGAGCATCGCCGTGACGAGGTGCACCCAGTCGGCGACCTCGCCCAGGAGCGACGAGTTCGGCTCGGTCGCCTGGTGGCTCGACAGCGAGTAGCCCCACGCGAGGGCGATCGCGAGCAGGAACGCGGGCCACCTGAGCGAGGGCAGGTCGAGCGCCCATGCGATCGCGAGGATCGTCATGCACGCGCCGTACCCGAGCGTCGTCAGCAGGAACGCGATCCCGAAGCGGGTGGACTCGGCGAACGGCGAGAGGTCTGAATAGAGAAGGTCGACACCGGAGACCTGCAGCGCGTTCGCGCAGCGGATGATGAAGCCGATGATCCCGGCGTTGACCGCGACGACCGCGCCGAAGGTCCCGAGCAGGTGAATCCGGCGCTCAACTCGCGGATCGACCGGCCGCGGCAGGATCAGCAGGCGGATCCCGACCACGCCGATCACGAGCGCGAGCGCGACGAAGAGCACCCAGCGGGAAACGTCGTCGCGCCAGGTCTGGCCGGACGAGCCAACGGCCTCCGTGGGCGACGGTGCGTCGACGCCGACCCCGAACGTGAAGACCCCGTTCGTGACATGGCCGTCGGCCGAGATCTCGTGCCAGCGAACCGTGTACGCCTCGCCGCGCTCGAGCCCGTGCACCGGTGCGCGGACCACGGTCCCCCCCGCCGCCTGGCTGACCCTGCCCGAGAGGCGACGGCCGTCGGCGCCGAGGACGATGATCGAGTCCGCAGTCGCGGTGACGGACTGGTCGTAGCGGAGCGTGATCTCCGTCGGGGGCGCCTCGATCCGGCTCTGCTCGCCCGGGTGCGCCTCCTTCAGCGTCGCGTGCGCGGCCGCGCTCGCCGGCACGAGCAGCGCCGCGAGAACGGTGCCGAGGAGCGCACGCGTCACCGCGAGCCGCCGCCGGCGAGGTCGGAGAGGTGCCCGAAGATCGGCGCGATGTCGCGGTCGGCGAAGAGCATCACCGCGACCGCGATCCACGCGATCGCGAACCCGTAGGCCCAGATCGCCCGCCGTGGCAGGAACGCCGCGCCGAGCGGGAAGAGCGAGGAGATCACGAGCGTCCAGCCGATCAGGTGGTGGAGGAACGCGGAGCGAGCGAACAGCCACCCGTTCTGCTCGTGGACGAGGAACGACGCCCCCGAGACGAACAGCGCGCCGGCGGTGACGAGCGACCAGTAGGAGGAGTGCAGCCTGCCGCGGATCACCGCGAGCTGCACTGCGCCGGCGGCAGTCGCCGCCTGGGCCCAGACCGAATGCGCCACGAGATGCAGCGTCGAGAAAGTCGAGAAGATCGCGATGAACCAGAGCCAGAAGCCGGCCGCCAGCGCGAGCGAGGGCCAGAGGTACGCGCGCCAGCGGCGCTGCCGGAAGACCGCTGGCCCGACGATCGCCTCTGCCAGGACGACGAGCCCGAAGAAGAGGAAGCCGGCCGCGAACAGCCAGTGGGCGATCTCAGCCCTCGGGAGCATCCCGGCGCTCGGCGGCCTCGAGGTCGTCGACGATCCCCGGCGCGACGACGAGCGCGAACACCAGCCCGACGAGCACCACGAGCAGCGGCGGCTGAACCGCCCAGTCCCAGAAGCCCTTTCCCTCCGGGTAGAAGAACGTCACGCGGTACGGCTGGGCGAACGCCCACACGATCCCGCCGAGCACGGTCAGCGGCCCGAGCGCCTCCACGGCA
>DASSVY010000202.1:0-4217 GCA_035705535.1 Gaiella sp.
CGGAACGTCCCGGCCCTCCTCGAGAAACGCTTCCCAGCCCGTCGCGTCGCGAAGCCCGTCGAGCGAGGGCTCGGGATGGAGATAGCCGAGCACGACCGTCCGCTCCGGCGTCGGCATCGCCTCCTGCAGCAGGCGCACGACGTCGAGCCGGTCGTGGTCGCGGCCGCCGTACCGGTAGCCGTCGACCGCCAGCAGCGCGCGCGGCTCGATCTGGGCGAACCGGTCGACGACGCTCCGGGCGCCGAAGTCCGGCGAGCAGCTCGACCACACCGCGCCGATGCTCGCGCACGCGAGGAACGCGGTGACCGCCTCGACGACGTTCGGCACGTACGCGACGACGCGGTCGCCGGGCTCGATCCCGGACGCGCGGAGCGCGCCGGCGATGCATCGGGTCTCCTCCTCCAGCGCTCCCCAGGTCGTCTCGGCGAGCGGGCGAAGCTCCGACGCATGCCTCACCGCCACCGCGCCCGGATCGCGCTCGCGGAACACGTGCTCGGCGAAGTTCAGCCGCGCGCCCGGGAACCACACCGCCCCCGGCATCGCCCGCGACGCGAGCACTCGCTCGTAGGGCGCCGACGACCGGACGTCGAAGAAGTCCCAGATCGACGCCCAGAAGCTCTCCAGGTCGTCCACCGACCACCGCCAGAGGTCGTGGTAGCCCGCCGTCTGAACCCCCTGCTCCGCGAGCCGACGCGCGTAGCGCGTCAGCGTCGCCCGCTCGATCCGAGCCTCGTCCGGAGCCCAGAGGACAGGTGGCGTCGCCCCCATCCCCGGAGCGTACGCGGCCGGCTCGGAACTCGTTTCGGAATGACCCTTCGTCGCGCGCCGGCGGCACAAGGCTTCATTTCGAAACGAGTTCCGAGCCCGGACATGAAAAGAGGCCCGGAGCGCGCGACGAGCGCGCGTCCGGGCCTCGAGTGCGTCAACGCGTCAGCCGGCGAGAACGACGTTCGTCGCCTGCGGACCCTTCTGGCCCTGCTCGGGCACGAACTCGACCTTCGCGCCCTCGGTGAGGGTCTTGAAGCCATCGCCCGAGATGCCGCTGAAATGAACGAAGAGGTCCTTGCCGCCGTCGTCCGGGGTGATGAAGCCGTACCCCTTGGCGTCGTCGAACCACTTCACGGTTCCGGTTGCCATCTGTTGAAACACCTCCTTGCCAAGTACTCACGAACGGGCAGGAAGGTGCAGAAACGCACGACCGGTACCTCGTCCTGGTTGATCGATCGGCACGCTAGCAGCGATCGGAGAGATGTGGGGATGGGCCGCAAGGCCCATCCCCACGACACGTCCTACGCCGCGTCGGCGAGGTCCCGGCGCCGCGAGAGCGGGCGCGGGTCGTTGTCGAGCGCGTGCTGGAGACGGATCAGAGCCGACTTCTCGAGCTGGCGAACCCGCTCGCGCGTGAGCTCGAGCTCGCGCCCGATCTCCTCGAGCGTCAGGCTCTCCTGACCGCCGAAGCCGAACCGCAGCTCGAGCACGCGGCGCTCGCGCTCCGGCAGGCCCGACAGGGCCATGCGGACGCGCTCCCGCTGGAACGTCTCGTCCGCCTCTTCGACGGGGTCCGGCGCGGTGCGGTCGGCGAACAGGTCGCCGAGCTCTCCGTCGCCGTCCGACCCGACGGCCTGGTTCAGCGAGACCGAGGCCTCGACCGCGTCCAGGGCCTCCTGAACGTGGTGGAGCTTCAGCCCCGTCGCCTTCGCGAGCTCCTCGACGGTCGGCTGCCGCCCGAGGCTCACCTCGAGGCGCTGCCGGGCGCGGTTGAGCTTCTGCTGGCGCTCCTGGACGTGCACCGGCACCCGGATCGTCGCCGACTGGTTGGCGACAGAGCGCTGGCACGCCTGGCGGATCCACCAGGTCGCGTACGTCGAGAACTTGAACCCCTTGCGGTAGTCGAACTTCTCGACCGCCCGGTTGAGCCCGATCACGCCGTCCTGGATCAGATCGAGGAACGGCACGCCGTGGCCGCGATAGCGCTTGGCGATCGACACGACGAGGCGAAGGTTCGAGTTGATCATCCGCTCCTTCGCGGCCCGGTCGCCACGCTCGACGCGCTTCGCGAGCGCGATCTCGTCGGCGGCGGTGAGCAGCTGGTAGCGGCCGATCTCCGAGAGGAACAGGCCGAGCGAGTCGGTCGTCGAAGAGCCGCTCCCGGGGGTCAGGTCGAGCTCGAGGTCGTCTTCGTCGACGGCGGGCAGCTCGACGCCACGCTCCGCCAGGAGCGTGCGAAGGGCGGTCACGGCCTCCTCGTCGAGCTCGTGCTCGAGCACGAGCGCGTCGAGCTCGTGGGCCTCGACCTTGCCGCGCTCCTCCGCCTCGGCGGCGAACGCGTCAACTGCGGGAATCTCGATGATGCTGGTCTCCAAGTTCTCTCTCTCTTCCTCTTTCGTGTTCAGCCGCACGGCGCAGACAGGCCCGCACGGTGGTCGGTGTGTCCGGAGGTCGACGCCGTGCGCAGCACATGCCGTGCGCTTCGGCGCGCTCGAATAGTTTGAACGCTTGGACGCCCGCTGTCATTCCCAGGCGGCTGTTCCATACGAATTGTTTACGTTTGGAGCGCGCCTGGCCAGCTATGGGCGGTCAGTTGACGTGCGGATCCTCCGGCAGAAGCGCGAGGATCGAGAGCGCTCCGCCGTGCCGGCGGAGAACGGCTGACCACAGTGCCTCGGGCGCGGTCGTGAAGACGTCGGAGGTCCGCGCCGGGAGCACTACCCAAGACTGCTCGTCGAGCTCCTCCTCGAGCTGGCCCGGCCCCCAGCCGGCGTAGCCCGCGAAGACCCGCGCACCGCGCAGCTCGCCCAGGTCGGTCTCGTCGTCCACGTCGCCGGGGAGGAAGCCGATCGTGTCGAGCACGAGCGCGCCCGCACGCTGCGGCTCGACGAAGTCCGCGAGGACGACGATCGCCTGAGGCTGCACGGGGCCGCCGACGTGCACCAGCTCGCCGTCGGCTACGAGGTCGGCGATGGGTGGCACGGCATCCGCCACCGTCACGTCGGACACCCGATTGAGCACGAGGCCCATGGCGCCCTCCTCGCCGTGCTCGCCCAGGAGCACGACGGTGCGGTGGAAGTTCGGATCGAGGAGGGCCGGCCCGGCGACGAGGAGCTGACCGCGAAGCGAGCGCATCGCGCCATTCTCGCCCGCCCGGACGGCGCCGGGCGGGCGAGGGGCGCAGATGTGCGGGTTACGCGCGGACGCGGATCGTGAACTGCTTGCTGATGGGCGCGCCGCTTCCCGAGAAGGCGAAGAGACGGACCTTGTACGTGCCCTTCTTCAGCAGCGTCCCGACGAGCCGGCCCGTGTCGTCAAGCTCGAGCCCAGGCGGGATCTTGCCCGCGATCGCGAACTCCGCCGTGGCCGAGTCCTTCCCCTTCACCGGGATTCGCGCGGAGTACCGCTTGTTGAGGTGCCCGATCGGCAGGCCCTTGCCCTTCGTGAAGTCGAGCAGCGGCAGGATCGTGATCTTCCACGGCACGGATGCCTTCGTGCCGGTGGCGTCCGTCACGGTGACCGTGAAGTCGTACCGCCCTGCGGCCGTGCCGCTGCCAGTGATCGTCCCGGTCGCCGGGTCGACGGTGAGCCCGGGCGGGACGTCACCTTCGGCGCTGAACGTGTACGGCGCCCTGCCGCCGACGGCCTTGACGCCGGTCGCGAGAGGCTGCCCGACGAGGCGCTTTGCGGTCAAGCCGGTCTCGGGTGGGGTCTTGTTGACGAGCGTCTGGATCCCCAGAGGCGCGAGGACGAACAGCGAGAGCTGCTTCGTGGCGCTCGCGCCGCTCGCGTTCGCCTGCGCCGTGAACGTGAACGTCCCACTCTGCGTCGGCGTCCCTGTAATGACCCCGTTGGCACCGAGGGTCAGACCGGCCGGTAACGCGCCTCCGGCCAACGTCCACGAGGTCACCGTCGCACCCGTCGCCGTGAGTCCGGGCGACGTGTACGGCTGGTTGACGTTCGCGTCGGTCAGCGACGCGGTCGTGATCGCGACGGTCGGCGCCGGTGGTGGGGCGGCCGTCCCCGGGTTCACGTTGATCGTGTACAGCTGGTCCGAGTGACACACTGCGCACTTCGTTCCACTCGGGCACGTGAACGACAGGGTGATGTAGAAGCTGTAGCTCCCGGCCTGCGTCGGCGTGCCTCGTGCAACACCGTCGTCGGACGAAAGCGTCAGCCCGGGAGGGAACGCTCCTGAGCTCACGGCGAAGGTCGGGCACGCGTCCCCC
>DASSVY010000203.1:0-4858 GCA_035705535.1 Gaiella sp.
CGATGTCGTCGTCCGCCTCGAGTGCCCTGCTGATCCCCTCTCGCGCGAGGTAGCTGTCCTCGCCGAGCGCCACGCGGAGGCTCACGCGCGCCCCTGGCCGGCGGCCGCTCCCGGCCGGCGGAGCCGGCCTCCGCGGCGCCCCAGGAACGCGCGGACGTCGGAGGTTGGCACAGGACGTCTCACACGCCGGCCCCGAGGGTCGCCGAGGCCGAGCGCGAAGCCGCTTCGGGAACCGTGCCCCGCACGGTGGTTCCCCGGCCTGGGGAGGAGACGATCTCGAGGTCTCCGCCGACGGCGCCGATGCGGTCCTGCATGCTGACGAGGCCGACCCCGTCGGCGCGGGCACCGTCGTCGATCCCCACCCCGTCGTCGCTGATCGCGAACTCGACGCGCCCCGCGCCGCGACGGAGGGCGACCGCCACGCGGACGCCCGGACCGGCGTGCTTGATCGTGTTCTGAATCGCCTCGAGCGCACAGAAGTAGACCGCGGCCTCGACCGAGGCCGGGCAGCGGCCCAGGCCCTCGTCCGTGACCCGGATCGCGAGCGGGGCGGTCAGCGCGACCGAGCGGAGCGCGTCGCCGACGCCTCGCTCGAGCAGGACGCTCGGGTAGATGCCGTGCGAGAGGGTGCGCAGCTCGTCGACCGCGTCCGCGACGTCGAGCCGGATCGCCTGGAGCTGCTCGGCGAGACCGTCGTCGGGCGTTCGCTCGGCCGCCATCGCGAGCTTGACCTGGATCGCCATCAGCCGCTGCTGCGCGCCGTCGTGCAGGTCGCGCTCGATCCGCCGGCGCTCCGTCTCACCGGCGGAGACGATCCGGTCGCGCGAGCGCTGCAGCGCCTCGATCTTGGACTGGAGCTCCGTCTCCAGCCGACCGCTCTCGAGCGAGAGCACCACTGCCTGACCGGTCGCCTGGAGCAGCTCGGGGTCGGTCGACAGCGCCTCGTCGTGGACGATGTAGCCGGCCACATGCCCTTCGTGATGGAACGCGGTCACCGCGCGTCCGCGCGGCGGGCGTTCGACGTCGACGATCTCCCCGCGCGAGTCCACGAACGAGCCGTCCGCGTCGATCTCCACCGCGAGCTCCAGCTGCGGGTCGTCGAGCGCATCCCGGACGAGCGTCCGCAGGTGTGCAGCGTCGTCGCCGTGGCCGACGCGGCTCATGATCGTCCTGAGCGCGATCCCGGCGAAGATCGCGGTCTGCGCGATTGCGACGAGGAACCCGAGCGAGAGCGTCGTGCGCCCTGCCGTGACGAGCCAGCCGATCGTGCTGTACGTCTGCGCGCCGAGATCGATCAGCCCGAGCCCGGCCGCATGGAAGATCACGAACGGGACGATCAGCAGGCATGCCGGGCTGTACACGGGCAACAGCGCGCGACGGCGCGGCCTCGCGGCGCGGAGGAAGAGCACCAGGAGGCCAAGGGCGATCGAGGCGCCCAGGAGCACCAGGTAGTACTCCTCGGCCGTTCCGAATCCGTCGGCGAGCGAGGGCCGGTCGGCGATCATCAGGACGTTCTCGGGGCAGGCCGTGGTGCACCCTGCGAGCGGTGCGCCACCCGAGACCACGGGCGAGAAGAAGAACCACGGCAGAAACGACGTGAGGATCGCGACGGCGACCGCGCTCACGAGGACGCGTTCGAGCGGCCCGCCCAGCCGTCCCTGCGGAAAGGCGAAGACGAGCCACCACCCGAGGAGGAACAGCGGCGCGTCGCAGAGGACGCCGATGCTGTGCAGCAGCGGACTCGACGCGCCCTGGAGAGACAGGCCCGCGGCCGCGACCGCGTAGGCCAGCAGGAGCACCGCGATGCGGTTCCCGGGACGGTGCGTGAGCCAGTAGAGGACGGCCGCGACGGTGCCGATCACCACGACCGCGACCTGGGCGCCGTACCAGCGAGCGTCGACGAGGTGGTCGCTCGTGGCGACGAGCAGTCCGCCGCCGAGGCCGACGGCGACGCCGCCGACCGCGAGGGCGACACGTGCGCGCCGGCTCTCGAGCGACGTCCTCAGGTCCGGCGCCGCGAGCGGCTCCATTGCCGCGATCGTCGAGGCGGCTCTCGTGATCAACGGCTCACTCCTTCGTCGCGTCGGGCCGCGGTGGATCGCAGCTGTCGTCGGCCGGCAGGCCCAGCCTGGAATCTACGGAAGTCGGCGTCGGTTCCACAAGGGTCGATCGCGTCGGGACGCAAATTGTGTCCGTCTGGCGAACTGCCGGGCGGTGCGCGCACCACCGAGATCTCGGTGCGCGCTCCCTTGTGCGTCGGGCGGCCTCTGCGCTTGAGTGCAGGTCGACGCCGTTCGGCGCGCGGTCCGGGGTCGGCCGCGCCGGATGGAGGATCGACTCGACATGGCCACTCGTCAGACATCGGCGCTGCGAAGGAAACCCGCCCAGCTCGACCTCGCCGAGGTCGACTCGCGTCCGTCGGCGCAACGCCCCGAGTCCGTTCACCGGACGCCGCTCGTCAACAGGCTCCGCGCAGCCGACGCGCCGCTCGTCACGGTCTGCGCCCCGGCCGGGTACGGCAAGACGACGCTCCTCGCGCAGTGGGCCGCCCGCGCGGGCCGTGCGTGTGCCTGGGTGACGCTCGACCAACGGCACGACGACCCACGACTGCTCCTGGCCTCCCTGGCGCGGGCGCTCGGGCGACCTGCCTCCGCGCGCCGATCCTCGGCACTGCTCGCGCAGGAGCGCCCGGTCCTGCTCGTCCTCGACGACGCGCACCTGCTGCGCTCGCGCGGCTCGCTCGCGCTCGTCGCCACGCTCGCCGCGCAGGTGCCGGAGGGCTCGACGCTCGCGCTCGCGGGACGA
Source organism: Gaiella sp. (assembly GCA_035705535.1). Lineage (GTDB taxonomy): Bacteria > Actinomycetota > Thermoleophilia > Gaiellales > Gaiellaceae > Gaiella. Next base: position 2,806 of record DASSVY010000203.1, read on the forward strand.
AGCCTCCGGCTCGGAGTTGCCCGGGCGCGCGCGGCGGGCCGCCTCTTCGAGCTCGGGGCGGCCGACCTGGCCCTGAGCCACCGTGAAGAGGAGCTGCTGCTGCGGAGCCTCGGCGCCGGAGCGGAGCTCTCCACCATCCGGCGGCGGATGGAAGGCTGGCCGGCCGGCACCGTCCTCGCGGCCCTCGCGCTCGACGGGACGTCCGCGGACGCCGGGAGCGGCGAGGACACGTTCGTCGCGGACTACTTCGAGCTCGAGTGCCTGGCCGGCCTCGAGGCGAGCGACGTCCGATTCCTCACGCGAACCGCGGTGCTGGATCGGTTCTCCGCGCCACTCTGCGACCACGTGCTGCGGACGGAGGACGCAGGCGGAAGGCTCGACGCGCTCGCGCGCGCGAGCCATTTCGTCGTCCCACTCGACCGGGAGCGTCGGTGGTTCCGGTACCACACCGCGTTCCGCGAGTATCTCCTCGGAGAGCTTCGGCGCCGGGAGCCCAGGGCGCTTCCGGGTCTCTACCGACGGGCTGCGGGCTGGTGCGAGTTCGTCGGCGACCTGGCCGCCGCAACGCGGTACGCCCATGCGGCCGGGGACGTGGACCACGTCGCCCGGCTCGTGACGCGCAACGGCCCGGGCTCGTCCGCCATAGGCTCGTCGATCGGAGAGCCCTGGCTCGAGTGGTTCGACGACGTGGAGCTCCTTCGCCGACGGGCCGGGGTGGCCGTGCTCGGCGCATGGACCCATCTTCTCCAGGGACGGCCCGCGGCGGCGCTGCGCTGGCGCGACGCTGCCGCCTCGGCGGCCGCCGAGCGCCCGGAGGCGACGGCCGAGGACTCGCCGGAGGGCCTGTTGGCCGTCCTCGACGCCGCGATGTGCACGAACGGCGTCGAACGGATGCGGGCCGACGCGCAACGCGCGGTGGAGGGGGTCGCCCGTCTCAGTCCGTGGCGTCCGGTCGCGCTACTCCTCCGCGGCGTCGCCGAGCACCTCGGCGAGGACGGTGGGGCGGAGGAGACGCTCTACGAGGCGGCCGAGGCCGCCGAGGCGGCCGGCGCCACGGAGACACGGATCGCGGCGCTCGGCCAGCTCGGGCTCCTCGCCGCCGCTCGCGGCGACGACGTCCGCGCGGAGCAGCTGATCCTCGCGGCGCGCCTCCTCGTCGACGAGCACCGGGAGCCCGGAGCCGTCGCAGCGGCGCTCGCGCTCGCCGCCTCGGCGCACGTCTACCTCCGCGGCGAGGCGGCGCGTGCGCGTGCCGATCTGGGGCGCGCCGAGGCGCTCGTCCCGCTGCTCACACACGCGCTCCCGTGGTACGCGGTGCAGACGAACCTCGAGCTCGCGCGCGTGCATCTCGCGCTCGCCGACCCCGCCGCCGCCCAGGCCGCGCTCGACCGTGCAGCCGTCGTCTTGCGGCGGCGCCCTCGACTCGGGACGCTGGTCCGGGACGCGGCTTCTGCGCAGGACGAGGTGCGCCGGCTCGGCGCCCACCGCGACGCCGGGCAGTCGGGCCTGACGGCGGCCGAGCTTCGGCTCCTCCCGCTCTTGACCACGCATCTCTCGTTCCGCGAGATCGCCGAGCAGCTCTACGTCTCCCGGAACACCGTCAAGACGCAGGCGATCTCGGTCTACCGCAAGCTCGGAGTCTCGAGCCGCAGCGAGGCGATCGCCCGCGCACGCGGGCTCGGGCTCGTCGACCAGGGGTCGCTGCGGGGCGAGTTCACCCTCTCCGGATGATGCCTCGGCCCGCCGGTGCGGCGTTGGATGCCGGTACGACGCCGTGCTCGACTACCAGGCCACCTTGCGCAAGCTCGCGCTTCGCGACGATCGCTACGTCGAAGCGCTTCTCGCACGCGAGGACACGAGCGCCGTCGAGTCGGGCCTCGACGCGCGCACCCGAGCGCTCGTCCAGATCGGCGCGCTCGTCGCAGTGGATGCCGCGCCGCCGTCGTACATGAACGTCGCGGAGGCGGCGCTCGACGCCGGTGTCACGCACGAGGAGCTCGTCGGCGCACTGATCGTCGTCCTGCCGGTCGTTGGGATTCCGCGCATCGTCTCG
>DASSVY010000204.1:0-4543 GCA_035705535.1 Gaiella sp.
CGCCTCGAAGAGCCGCGCGTGGTTCTTGTGCGCCCACGGCCGGGCGGGGTAGAGGAGGAACGGCTCACGCTCCACCGTCGGATCGGGCGAGAAGCGCTCGTGGTCGACGGCGAGGTGGATCGCATGCACGCGCCCCGGGTCGAGCCCGAGCCGCTCGACGACCCTGCCGCGCGTCCACTCGCTGATCACGATCACCTGGTCGGCCCTTGCCGCGGCGCGGTCGTAGGCGAGTCTCCGGAACAGCCGCTCGCCGCGGGGGAAGAGCGCGGGCAGGTCGAGGTGCTGCACGTCGAGGAGCGTCAGGATCGTCGGTCGGTCGACCGGCGGGACGGGCACCGTGAGGGGGTAGTGGACGACGTCCGCGCCCGTCAGCCGATCGGCGAGCGCGCCCGGTCGCATCGAGACCCCCGTCATCGCCCGCAGGCGGCCGGGGACCGTCGTCGAGGCAGGATAGCCCGTCGCGACCACGGTCTCCAGCCCTCCGCCGGCCTCGGGGGCGAGGGTCGGGACGAGCACCTCGTAGCGGTGGCCGCCGACGCGGGCGAGCGCGCGGCAGAGCTCTCGCGCGTACGTCTCAGAGCCGCCCGAGATGCCCGGGACGAGCGTGAGCAGCGAGAGCCCGACTCGCATCCGGCGATCCTAGAACCCGCGGAGACCCCGGCTACACTGGCGCGGTGCCGGACGAGGCGACGGACAACGGGTTTCCGTCGGCGGACGACGTCGACGTCGAGGCGCTCTTCACAGCGTTGCGCGAGGAGATCCGCCGTTCGGGAGCCGATCCGGGCGCAGGCGCCGAGCCGCGCGAAGCCGATCGGCTTGCGGCGCGCGCCGAGGCCGAGCGCCTCTGGCCCGTCTCCGCCGACCGGCCTCTCCGCCTGCGACCCGGCGTCCGCGGCGGGCTTGGCACGCCGGTCAAGGCGGTGCTCCGGAAGCTCCAGCGCTGGTACGTCGAGCCGCTGGCGTACGATCAGCGGTCGTTCAACGCCGCTGCGTTGCGCCTCGTCGACGACCTCGAGCAGCGGGTCGTGTCGCTCGAGCGTGAGCTCGCGCTTCTGCGCGGGGCGGAGAAGCCCTAGGCGCCCCATGCGCATCGCGGTGCTTCGCCCGCAGGTGCCGTTCGCCCGCGGCGGCGCCGAGATCGTCACGGACGAGCTCGTCGCCGAGCTTCAGGCCCGGGGACATGAGGCCGACCTGGTCTCGGTCCCGTTCAAGTGGTACCCCGGCGCACGGGTGCTGACCCAGGCGTTCCTCTGGCGCATGCTCGACCTCGACGAGGCGGACGGCCGGACGATCGACGTGGTCGTGGCGACGAAGTTCCCGTCCTACGTCGTCCGACACCGCGAGAAGCGGGTCTGGCTGATCCACCAGTTCCGGCAGGCGTACGAGCTCGACGGAACCGACCTCGGCCAGTTCGGGCCCGCGGCGGAGGACCGGGCGCTCCGTCGGCAAGTGCAGAGCCTCGACCGGGTCGCGCTCGGCGAGGCGACCCGGCTCTTCGCCACGTCCGCGAACGTGGCGGGACGACTGACCCGCTCGACCGGCCTCGAGGCCGAGGTCCTCCCGCACCCGCCGCAGGCGCTGCCCTACCGCACCGCACCGGCGGAGGGCTTCGTGCTCTCCGCGAGCCGGCTCGACCTCGCCAAGCGGATCGACCTCCTGCTCGACGCGGCGGCGCTGGAGTCGGGCTTCGACGTCGTCATCGTCTCCGACGGGCCCGACCGGGTGCGGCTCGAGGAGGTCGCGCGCGCCCGCGGCCTCGACGGCCGGGTGCGGTTCGAAGGGCGTGTCTCGCCCGAGCGGCTCGCGGAGCTCTACGCCACCTGCACCGCGGTCTTCTACGCGCCGGTCGACGAGGACTTCGGGATGGGGCCGTACGAGGCGTTCCTCTCGGGCAAGCCCGTGATCACCACCACCGACGCGGGTGGGCCGTTGGACGTCGTCCATGACAGGAAGACCGGCCTCGTCGTCGCGCCCGAGCCCGCCGAGATCGCCAGGGCCGCGAGCTGGCTCCGCGAGCACGAGGCCGAGGCCGAGGCCTTCGGTCGCGCCGGCAAGGCACTCGCGGACGAGGTGACGTGGGATCGCGCGATCGCGAGGCTCCTCTCGTGAGCTCGCCTGACGTTCTCGAGACGCCGGCGCTTCGGCGGAGGCCGGCTCCGCCGGCCGCAGACGAAGGGCGGCCGAGGGCGTGAGGGTTGCCTACTTCTCGCCGATGCCGCCCGAGTCGTCCGGCATCGCGGACTACTCGGCGCTCCTGCTCCCCGCGCTCCGCCGCCACGTGGACGTCACCGTGGTGAAGCGTGGAACGAAGCGTTCGCCGCGCGGGATCGACCTTGCCGTCTACCACATCGGCAACGATCCGGCCGCCCACGGCTGGATCCTCGACGCGCTCAGGCGGGCGCCAGGCCTCGTCGTCCTCCACGACTTCGTCCTCCACCACCTCGTCGCAGGCGTGACGATCGCGCGACGCGACGGCCACGGCTACCTCGACGCGATGGAGCGGGAGCACGGGGTCGTCGGCCGGCTCCTCGCCCACGGCGTGCTCGACAAGCGGATCCCCCCGCTCTGGGAGTCGCGGCCCGAGGACTTCCCGCTGACCGGCGAGGTGCTCTCCCTCGCGACGGGGCTCGTCGTCCACTCGCGCTACGTCGAGGAGCGGGTCCGCGCGGCCGGCTACACGGGGCCGGTGGCCGTCGTCCCCCACCCGGCCTGGCCCGACCCGCTCCGCGAGCCGGCCGGGATCGTGGGGGAGCCGCTGATCGGCGCCTTCGGAAACGTAAACCAGAGCAAGCGCGTGCCGCAGCTGCTCGAGGCGTTCGCCCGGCTCCGCAGGAGCCACCCCGGTGCCAGGCTGCTGCTCGTCGGGGCGACGACGCCGGGCTTCGACCTCGAACGGCGCCTCCAGCGGCTCGGGCTGGACGACCAAGGCATCGTCCGGGAGGGCTACGTCGACGAGGGGCGCTTGTGGAGCCTGATGGCGGCCTGCGACGTTCACATGAGCCTCCGCTCTCCGACCATGGGGGAGACGTCGGGCACGGCGATCCGCGCGCTCGTCCTGGGCAAACCGCTCGTCGTCTCGGACGTCGGGTGGTTCTCCGAGCTCCCCGGCGACGTCGCGCTGAAAGTCCCGGTCGGAGAGGAGGAGTCGGCGGATCTCGCCGCTGCCCTGGGGCTTCTCGCGGAGAGGCCGGGCGTGCGGCTCGCGATGGGCGCTGCGGCGCAGGAGCTGGCGCGGACGACACACGATCTCGACCGGGTCGCGGAGCTACAGGCCGCCGCGTTCGAGCGTGTCGCGGGTGGCGGCGCAGTCGACACTGCCGTGCTGCACGAGGTGAGCGACGCCGCGGCGTCCGTCGGCGTGGCGCCCGGGAGCCCCGAGGCGTCGGAGATCGCGCGGCGCTTGTCGGATCTCGGGCTCGGTGGGTAGCTCGCTGCGCGAGCGCGCGGCCCGGATCCCGGACGCCGCCTGGCTCACAGGGATCGTCGTGGTGTCGGTGCTCGGCCGGCTGTGGCTCGTCCACAAGATGCCCGGGCCCTACATCTTCGTCGACGAGCTCATCTACTCCGAGCTCGCGAAGAGCCTCGTCGAGACCGGCTCCTTCGCCATCCGGGGCGTGCCGGTGCACGGCTACAGCATCCTCTACCCGGCGTTGATCGCCCCCGCCTACTGGCTGTTCGACGCGCTGCCGAACGCGTACGCGGCGGCGAAGGCGACGAACGCGCTCGCGATGTCCCTCGCCGCCGTGCCCGCCTGGCTGCTCGCCCGCCGCGTCGCGGGGCGCCTGCTCGCCCTGCTCGCGGCCGTGATCGCGGTCGCCGTGCCGTCGATGGCCTACACCGCGACGATCGTCACCGAGAACCTCTTCTACCCGGTCGCGCTCCTCTTCGCCTGGGCGCTCGTGCTGGTGCTGGAGCGGCCGAGCCTGCGCAGGGTCGCGCTCCTCGTCGTCGTGCTCGTCGCTTCCGTGGCGACCCGCTCGCAGGCGCTCGGCTTCGTCGGCGCAGCCGTCCTCGCGCCGTTTCTGCTCGCGCTCCTGCGCTGGGACCTCCGCGTGCTTCGGCCGTTCGTCGTGCTCGTCGGCGCCGCCGTCGGCCTCGTCGTCGTCGTGCTCGTCGGGCAGCTCGCTCGCGGCGGCTCGATCTCGGGCCTGCTCGGCGCGTACAGCGTGGTCGGCGAGGGCGGCTACGACGTCGGCCAAGTGCTCCGCTTCTGGCTCTGGCACATCGAGGTCGTGACGCTGTACGTCTGCGTGGTCCCCGTCGTCGCGCTCGTGGTCTTGCTCTTCCAGGCGCGCCGGCTGCCGCCGGCGCTCCAGGCGCACCTCGCGGCGACCCTCGCGCTCGTCGCGACGTCGACGCTCGTCGTCGCCGCGTTCGCCTCGCGCTTCGCATCCGATCGCGTCCAGGATCGCTATCTCTTCTTCCTCGCGCCGCTCCTGTCCCTCGGGCCCGCGCTCGCGGCGTGGGCCGTGGTTCCGTTCAGCGACACGCTCGTGCTGTCGAACATCAACGCCGGGCTGCTGTACGTGCTGGCGCTTTCGTC
>DASSVY010000205.1:0-2762 GCA_035705535.1 Gaiella sp.
GAGCACGATCGGGACGCCTCCGGGCCGGCCGGGCAGCGGCGACCCGAGCGTCGCCGACACGTAGGCGATCCCGTCCGCTGCGGCGCCGTTGACGAGGTGGGCGAGATGCTGCTCGGCGCTCGCGTCGGTTCGCTCGTTGAAGAGCACCGTCCGGTACCCCGCAAGCGCGAACTCGTTGTGGAGGATCTCGAGGAGCTCGGGGTAGAACGGGTTCGTGATGTCGCTGACCACGACGCCGACGGTTCCCGTCTTCCGGGTGATCAGCGTCCGCGCCGCCAGATTCGGCGTGTAGTTCATCTCGCGTGCCGCCTTGAGCACGCGGGCCCTCGTCTCCGGCGCGACGCGCGGGTCGCCGCGAAGCGCCCGGGAGACCGTCGACTGGCTGATCTGGAGCCTCCGGGCGATGTCGTTGCTGGTCACGGCCACGGCCCGGAGCATCGCAGACGCAGGCGTTCGCCTCGATCCGCGCCGAATGCGTTTCCTATTTGACAAGCAGAGGACGGCGGGTCTATGCATACGTAGTCAAAACGCGAAAGAGAGCCATTTGCAGACCCTGAAGCAGGCTGTGCGAACGGACAGGCGCGCGGAGCACGCCGATGCCGTCGGGAGTGTGGTCGCGGAGATCCTCTCGGCTGTCGCAGCCGAAGGCGACGAGGCCGTGCGACTGTATTCGGATCGCCTCGACGGTTGGTCGCCCCCGAGCTTCCGGCTCGGGCCTGACGAGATCGAGGAGAGCATCGCCCGGGTTCCGTCGGAGGTCGTCGACGACATCGTGTTCTCCCAGGAGCAGGTGCGTGCGTTCGCGCGTGCGCAACGGGCGACGCTCGTCGACCTCGAGCTCGAGACGCTCCCCGGAGTGCGCCTCGGCCACCGGCACATCCCGGTGGCGAGCGTCGGCGCGTACGTCCCCGGCGGCCGATACCCGATGGTCGCGTCGGCACACATGAGCATCGTCACGGCGAAGGTCGCCGGCGTCGAGCGCGTGGCCGCCTGCACACCCCCGCTCGAGGGCCGCATCCCGGACGCCACCGTCACCGCGATGCACCTCGCGGGCGCAGACGAGATCTACGTTCTCGGCGGCGTGCACGCTCTCGCGGCGCTTGCGCTGGGCACGGCCACGGTCGAACCGGTCGACTTCCTCGTCGGCCCGGGCAACGCGTATGTCGTCGAGGCGAAGCGTCAGCTGTTCGGCAAGGTCGGGATCGATCTCACCGCCGGCCCGACGGAGATCCTGATCGTCGCCGACGACGCTGCCGATCCACGGGTCGTGGCGGCCGACCTCCTCGGCCAGGCAGAGCACGGCCCGGCGTCGCCGGCGGTTCTCGTCGCCACCTCGCACGCGGTCGCGGAGGCGACGATGCGCGAGCTCGTCGCGCAGCTCGAGGGTCTGCCGACCGCAGACGTCGCCCGCCGGGCGTGGGAGGACTGCGGCGAGGTCGTCGTGGTCGGCTCGGACGAGGAGGCACTCCGTCTTGCCGACGGCTATGCCTTCGAGCACGTCGAGATTCACACGGCGGATCCGCGCTGGTACCTCGAGCGGATGCGGAACTACGGCGCCCTCTTCCTCGGCGAGGCGACGACCGTCGCCTACGGCGACAAGACGATCGGCACGAATCACATCCTTCCGACGGGCGGGGCGGCTCGCTACACGGGCGGACTGTGGGTCGGGAAGTTCCTCAAGACCGTGACGTTCCAGGAGTGCGACGAGGCGGCTAGCGTGACGATCGGTGAGATCTGCGCCCGCGAATGCCGCATCGAGAACTTCGAGGGACACGCACGAACGTGCGACATGCGCGTGGAGAAGTACCGGGAACCGATGCTCGTCGGGAACGAGACGGCATGACCTACCGGCTCGGCGTGGACGTGGGCGGGACGTTCACCGATGTCGTCCTCTACGACAGCGACGACCAACGCGTCTGGCTGGCAAAGACCCCGAGCACGCCACGAGACCAATCCGACGGAGTGATCGAGGGCATCCGGCTGGCGGCCGAGCGCGCGAGCGTTCCGCTGCCCGACCTCGACGCGATCCTCCACGGCACCACGGTCGCGACGAACGCCGTGCTCGAGCGCCGCGGCGCGCTGTGCGGGCTCATCGTGACGAAGGGGTTCCGACACATCCTCCACCTCGCCGAGGCGTGGACGCCGGGCCCGCTCTTCGGGTTCATGGTCTACGAGAAGCCGGAGCCGCTCACCGACACGCGCTATGTCCGCGAGGTGCCGGAGCGAACGGGCGCCGACGGGTCGATCGTCGAGCCGATCGACGCGGCCGCCGTCCGGGCAGCCGTCGAGGAGCTCGTTGCCGAAGGGGTCGAGGCGCTGACCGTGTGCCTGCTCAACGCACATGCGAACGGCCGCCACGAGCGGGTCGTCGCCGACATCGCCGCGTCCGTCGCGCCGGAGCGGTCCGTTTCGATCTCGTCGGAGATCCTCCCCGAGTTCCGCGAGTACGAGCGCACCGTGACGACGCTGATGAACGCGTACGTGGCGCCCGTGCTCCAGAAGTACCTGACGAACGTCCGCGACGGCCTGGCTGCCGCGGAGGTTCGGGCGCCGATCCAGGTCGTCCGTTCGGACGGTGGTCTGATGAGCCTCGAGTCGGCTTGCCAGAGCCCGGTTCAGACCGTGCTCTCCGGACCTGCCGGCGGCGTCAGCGGGGCGTCGTTCGTCGCAGCCCATGCGGGGTTCGACCGCATCCTCACCTTCGACATGGGCGGGACCTCCACAGACGCGGCGGTCTGCCTCTCCGGTCGTCCCGAGATCAC
>DASSVY010000206.1:0-2498 GCA_035705535.1 Gaiella sp.
ATGCGGGTGAGCGCGTACCGACCCGAGTCGCGGGCCTCACGCATGCGCTTCCAGAGCTCCTGCTTCGGGACGGCCTCCGCGCGCCCGACGTCGACGTTCGCCATGCGGAAGACGGTCGAGAGGCTCTGGACGCCCACGCCGGGAGGCTCGAACGGCGCGCCGGCGAGCGCGCAGACGTCCGCGTCGCCGCTCGCGTCGATCACGACGGCGGCCTCGAGCCGCCGCACGCCGCTCTTCGTCGCGACGTCGACGCCGACGACACGCCGGTCCCCGACGGCAACGGCGAACGCGAAGGCATGCAGGAGGGTGCGCACGTCCGCCTCCGCCGTCAGCTCGTCCCAGACGCGCTTGAGCGTCTCGGGGTCGTACGTGATCCCGGTGCCAGCCCCGTACGTATTCGGTCGCTCGAACGCCATCCCGCGCTCCGTCAGGCGCGTGACGACCTCGTCGGGGATCCCGGCGACGACCTTCTGCGGCCGCGCTCCCGGCGTGTAGAAGGCGTAGAAGGTGTCGAGCACCGCGGTCGACGTACCGCCGAGGAAGCCGAAGCGGTCGACCAGCAGGGTCCGGGCGCCGGTGCGTGCTGCCGCAACGGCCGCCGTCGTGCCGGCCGAGCCCGCGCCGACGACCAGAACGTCGTAGCGCTCGCTGCTCATCTGTGCAAGAGTATGCACGAATGAGCAAAGCGGAGATGGCCGAGGTCGCCCGGCTCTACTACGTCCGCGACCTGACGCAACAGGACATCGCCGAGCGCCTCGGCGTGTCGCGCTTCAAGGTGCTGCGCCTCCTGGAGCAGGCGCGGGCCGAAGGCGTCGTCCGGTTCGAGATCGACGAGCCCGCCCGCGTGGACGACGATCTCTCCCGCGCGCTCGAGGAGCGCTACAGGCTCTCGAGCGCCCTCGTCGTCGACGACGTGGCGACGGCCGCCGCGTCGCTCCTGCCGCGTGTCCTCCGCCCGGACGACGTGCTCGGCGTCGCGTGGGGCGAGACGCTCGCGGCGATCGAGCGGCGTCTGGCGCCACCGGGCCCCGGCGTGCCTGTCGTCCAGGTCTGCGGCGCGATCGAGGGGCTCGCCCCCGGGACCGGCCCGACGGAGCTCGCGGCGCGCTACGCGGCGTGGAGCGGCGGGGCGTTCCACCCGCTCGAGGCCCCAGCGGTCGCCGACGAGGGAGCACTGCGGCGAGCCGTCGGCCCGACGACCGCGATCTTCGACCACGTCTCGGTCGCGCTCGTCGGGATCGGGGCGCGAGCCGACGGCGCCGGTCACATCCTCGTCCACGTCTTCGACCGGGACGGGAGGATCATCTCCGCCGAGCGCTCGATCGCGCTCTCGGTCGAGCAGCTCCGGCGGACACGCGTGATCGCCGTCGCCGCTGGTCGCGGGAAGCGAACGGCGGTCGCCGGCGCGCTCAGGAGCGGTCTGCTCGACACGCTCGTCACCGACGCCGCCTGCGCGAAGGCCGCGCTCGAATGAGCATCGCGGTCGTCACCGGGTCGCGCGGCGGCATCGGCAGCGCGACCGTTCGCGCTTTCGAGGAGGCGGGCTTCGGCGTGCACGGAGTCGACCTCGACGACGCGTTCCCGGAGCTCGACCGCCTCGACGCGCTCGTGTGCGCCCATGGGATCAGCGGCCGCCGGCTCGGGGACGGTCCGGTCGACACCTGCACCGAGGAGGGCTGGGACGCGGTGCTCGACGCGAACCTCAGGAGCGTGTTCCTCTACGCGAAGCGCGCGATCCCGCTCCTCCGCGCGAACGGCGGCGGCTCGATCGTCACGGTCTCGTCCGCGCTCGGGCTCGTCGGCGGCGACCGCGACTTCGCGACGCACGCGTACGCCGCGTCGAAGGCGGGCCTGATCGGCCTGACGAGGGCGATGGCGGTGACGTACGCACCGGAGGGGATCCGCTGCAACGTCGTCGCGCCGGGCTTGATCGAGACGCCGATGAGCGCGCGCGCCCAGTCCGATCCCGGAATCCGCGCGCGGCTCGCGGACCTGCAGCCTCTGACGGGAGCGTTCGGCGCGCCGGAGGACGTCGCGCGGGCCTGCCTCTACCTCGCGACCGCGCCGTTCGTCACGGGCGCCGTACTGAGCGTCGACGGGGGATGGACGGCGCAGTGAGACAGCTCGGCCTCGACCTCGGCGGGACGAAGATCAAGCTCGCCATGCTCGAAGACGGCCGCTGCGTCGCGCGCGACGAGACGGAGACTCGCTCGGAGGACGGGCCGGAGGCCGTGCTCGAGCGGCTGGTCGAGCTCGGGCGCGGCGCCGGCGAGGCGGACTCCGTCGGCGTGGCCGTACCCGGGCTGGTCGACGAAGACGGCAACGCGCTCCTGTTCCCGAACCTCCGGGGCGTCTGGACGGGGAGACAGATACTCGCGCCGCTCGAGGAGGGGCTCGGACAACCGGTCAGGCTCGTCAACGACGGCCACGCCTTCGCGCTCGCCGAGGCGGCCCTCGGCGCCGGCATGGGAGGCTCGACCGTGATGTGCATCGTCTGC
>DASSVY010000207.1:0-4503 GCA_035705535.1 Gaiella sp.
GCCTTCACGTCCCGCTCGACGCGTACCTCGCGAACGGCTCGAACTACGAGACCGTTCGGCTGATCGCCCTCTCGGACACGGTACTCGGGCGGGACACGAACTACAGCGTGCTGTTCGACTCCGCCCTCGAGGCGATCCGCAAGCATCCAGGAACGTACTTCCGGGGCGTCGCGGGCCTCTCCTGGGACTTCCTCATGCAACGGCCGATCCGCGAGGCCGTGGCCCCACGGGCACAGACGGCACCCGGGCCGCCCCCTCCCACGTTCGAGAGCAACGGCGTCGTGCTGCCGAACCCCCAGGCGACGATCCTGCTGGAAGGAGTCCCGTACGGGTTCGTCTGGTGCGCGTCGGACTACATCGACTCGTGCACGTTGAAGGATCCCTCGCGCGTCTTCTCCGACCCGGCGACCCAGCGGCGGTACCGGGAGGTCGTCTCCCAGATCCGGAAGTGGGACGCGGAGCTCCCGTCGCGGACCGGGAAGTCGTGGGTGACCGGGGTTCTCAACCGGATCACGCCGAGGTTCCCCCGGCCGCCGCTCTGGCTCGCGGTCGGGGTGATCGCGCTTCTCTGGCGGAGGCCCCGGGGCTGGCGCGCGATCGTCGTCCTCTGGTCGGCGGCCGCCGCTGTCCTCCTGATCCACGCGGCGTCGCAGGGCCTCGCGCCCGAGTTCTCGCTCCCGCTCTACCCGCTGTTCATCGTGACCGCGCTGGGCGCGCTCGGCGGCGAGCGGGGTGGACCGCGCCACGACTCGCCGTCGGCGGCGTGACGCGCGCGCGATCGCACCTTCTGGCGGTCGCGGCGCTGACCGTCGTGGGCGCATTGCTCCGGTTCCCGACCCTCGATCGGCAGAGCTTCTGGCTCGACGAGCTCGTCACCGTCTCGCTCCTCGACCACGGGCTCGGCGACGTGCTTCGCGAGGTCCCGCGCACCGAGGCGACGCCGTTTCTCTACTACGTCGCGGCGTGGGCCTGGGGGTCGCTGTTCGGGCTCGGCGAGGTCGGGATCCGCACGCTCTCGGCGCTCGCCGGCACCGCCACGATCCCCGTCGCCTACGGCGCCGGCGCGGTCCTCGTCTCGCGGCGGGCGGGCATCGTCGCCGCGGCGCTCGTCGCCGTGAACCCGTTCCTCGTCTGGTACTCGCAGGAGGCGCGGTCGTACGCGCTCCTCGGGCTGCTCGGCGCGGCCACGGTGCTCGCCTTCGGGCATGCGCTGCGCGGGTCGGGACGGGCGCTCGTCTTGTGGGGGGTGCTTTGCGCGCTCGCGATCGCGACGCACTACTACGCGCTGTTCCTCGTCGGCGCGGAGCTGGTCTGGCTGCTCGTCCGCGCCCGCCCGCTTCGCCCGGTGATTCTCGCCTCGCTGATTCCGCTCGCGGCGCTGGCCGTCCACGTGCCGCTCCTGCTCGAGCAGCGCGACAACGGAGAGGCCGTGACGGGATCGTCCCTCGCCGCGCGGATCGCCGGCATCCCGAAGAACCTCGTCGTCGGCTACAGCTTCCCGGCCGAGGCGCTCGGCAGCGCCGCCGCGGCGCTCCTGCTGCTCGTCGGACTCGCCCTCCTCGCGCGCGTCGCGCCGGCCGAGCGACGCGGTGCGCTCGTCGCGGGCTCGCTGGCGGCAGCGGTCGTCCTGATCCCGGTCGTCCTCGCGGTCGTCGGAGAGGACTACCTCGTCGCGCGGAACACGATCGTGGCGGTCGTCCCCGCGGCGGTCTGCCTCGGGGCCGGGTTCGCGACGGGGCGGCTCGGGCTCGCAGCCGCGACGGCGCTGTGCGTGCTCTCGGCGGCGATCGCGATCGCGCCGGCGCTCGACACGAGCTACGGACGCACCGACTGGCGCGGCGCGGCGAAGCCGCTCGCCTCGGCCGCCGGTCCCCGCGCGATCGTCGTGACCCCGTACATGAGCCGAACGCTCTGGCGCCCGTACCTCCCCGGGCTCCGGGAGCCGTCGCAGGACGGGGCGACCGTCGAGGAGATCGCCGCGGTCGGGCTGGCAACCGAGGGCGGCTATTCCGCGGGGCACGTCGAGCCGCCGGGCGTCGGCACGCCAGAGCCCGTGAAGGGGTTCCGCGTCGTCGACGTCGAGCGGAAGCCGACGTACACGCTCGTCCTCTACCGGGCCGACCGCCCGACCTTCGTCCCCATGGAGAAACTGATCGGGCTCGCACTCACGGACGAGCAGCCGGGGGTGCTCCTCCAGGGCTCGTGAGTGCCGCGCGTGTGAACGGCTCGGGCCGCCACCGCCGCTAGCATCCCGGAGTGGTTCGAACCGACACGACGCTCGCAGAGAAGCGAACGACGTCGGGCACCGTCGAAGCCTCGCCCGACCTCCCGTCCTCGGTCACCCCGAGCGACCTGGTCGACTCCGGGGCGGCGGGTCGCGTGACGGTGATCCGGCCGGCGAGCCGGCTGCCTCGCCTCGACATCGGCGAGCTCTGGCATTACCGCGAGCTCCTCTGGACGCTCACGTGGCGTGACGTCTCGGTGCGCTACAAGCAGACGTTCCTCGGGATCGCCTGGGCGGTTCTCGTCCCGGCGTTCACGGCTCTGGTCTACGTGATCGTCTTCGGCAAGTTCGCGAACTTCCCCGCCGGCACGACGCCGTATCCCAGCCTCGTCGTCGCAGGCGTGCTGCCGATGCAGTACTTCGCTTCGGCGCTCAGCCTGGCGAGCATGAGCCTGCTGGCAAATCTCCCGCTGGTCACGAAGGTGTACTTCCCACGGACGCTGCTCCCGCTCGCCGGCGTCACGGTGCCGCTCGTCGACTTCGTGATCGGCCTTCCGGTGCTGCTCGCGCTCATGTGGAAGTACGACACGTGGCCGAGCGGCTGGAAGATCGCGACCGCTCCGCTCTTCATCCTGCTCGCGGTCATCACCGTGCTCGGCATCGGTCTGCTGCTCGCGGCTGTCAATGTCCGCTACCGCGACGTGCGCTACATGATCCCGATCTTCCTCCAGGTCCTGCCGCTGCTCTCGGGCGTGATGTTCGCCGTCGATCAGATCCCCGTGAAGTGGCAGTGGATCCTTTCGCTCAACCCGATGACAACGGTGATCAGTGGGTGGCGCTGGGCGGTACTCGACGCGAGCGCGCCCCACCCGGGTCAGGTCGCCGTCGGCGTCTCCGTGGCGCTCGTCTTGTTCGTCCTCGGACTCGCCGTCTTCCGCTCGTCCGAGCCCCGATTCGCGGACACGATCTGATGTCGGTCGCGATCGAGGTCGATTCGCTTTCGAAGAAGTACCGCCTCGGCCAGTACCACGCCGCGTACGGGACGTTGCGCGAGTCGCTGGTGCACGCCGGGAAACGGCTCACGGGCCGCGAGCACAACAGGCCGGCAACGGAGATTTGGGCGCTCCAGGACGTCTCATTCAAGGTTCCGGAGGGGCAGGTGCTGGGCGTCGTCGGTCGAAACGGCGCAGGCAAATCGACGCTGCTGAAGATCCTCACGAGAATCGTCGCGCCGACGTCCGGACGCGCCGAGATCCGCGGTCGCGTCGGCAGCCTGCTCGAGGTCGGCACCGGCTTCAACCAGGAGCTCACCGGCCGCGAGAACGTCTACCTGAACGGGGCGATCCTCGGCATGAAGCGCACAGAGATCGAGCGGCGCTTCGACGAGATCGTCGACTTCTCCGGTGTAGAGCGGTTCATCGACACGCCCGTGAAGCGCTACTCGAGCGGGATGTACATCCGGCTCGCATTCGCCGTTGCAGCCCACTTCGAGCCCGAGATCATGCTCGTGGACGAAGTGCTCTCCGTGGGGGACGCCGAGTTTCAGCGCCGCTGTCTCGGCCGCATGGAGGAGCTTGGCAACGCCGGTAGGACCGTGCTCTTCGTCTCGCACGCCTTGCCGGCGATCGCGCAGCTCTGCGACCGCGCCATCTGGATCGACGGCGGACACGTCGTCGGCGACGGGAGCCCCGCGGACGTGATCGCCAACTACCTGCACACGACGCGCAGCGCGGGCCCCGAGCGCGTCTGGACGGAGGAATCGGCGCCCGGAAACGACCTCGCGCAGATTCTCTCCATTCGAGCGCTCCCGCACGATGGGATGCCGCCGGGCGTCATCGACGTGCGCCGGCCGGTCGGCATCCAGATCGGCTTCAAGGTGCTGCGCGACGGCAAGCCGCTCTTCCCGAAGATCAAGGTGCTCGACGACGAGGGCGCGGTCGCCTTCAACGCGATGGACACCGACGAGCGGTGGCTGCAGCAGACGCCACCGGGTGAGTACGTCGCGACCGCGTGGATCCCCGGCAACCTGCTGAACGAGGGCTCGGCGGTCGTCGAGGTCGCGATCTGCAGCCTCGACTTCCCGAAGCTCGAGCACCATGCTGCGGTCTACGAGGCGTTGTCATTCGAGGTGCTCGACCCCGGCGAGGGCGACTCTGCTCGCGGGCGGTTCAGCGGCCAGTGGCGCGGCGTCGTACGGCCGCTACTCGACTGGACCGTGGAGCGGGCCTGACCGCGCCTCCGACGGCCTGATGACCGCGCGGACATCGACCGCTCCACGG
>DASSVY010000208.1:0-2589 GCA_035705535.1 Gaiella sp.
CCCGGGAGCGGAAGACCGAACGACTCCAGCAGAAGCAGGCAGAACAGCAAGAGCAGCGCCTGCTGGGGGTGGTGGTCGATGTGCGTCGTGATCGATGCCAGGGCCAGGCTCACGGGATTGGGGACGTCCGAGGCGTCGGCGATCCACGACGGCGTGTCACGGCGCCAGGGGAAGCCTCAGCGTGAACCGGCCGCCCGCCTCGTCCGGCTCGGCCGTGATCGCGCCGCCCGCGCTCCGCGCGAGACGCTGCGCCAAGGCGAGGCCGAGCCCGGCGCCGTTGTGTCCGGCTGCAGCCCGCCCCCGGCTGCCCGGCTCGAAGATGCTGTCGCGCTCTTCCTCTCCGACGCCCAACCCGTCGTCCGCGACGCCGATCGACGCAACGGTGCTCTTCCGGTCGATGGTGACCGTCACGGTCGAGCCGGCGTAACGCGTTGCGTTGTCGAGGAGCGGCTGAAGCATCCTCTCTGCCAGTTCCCCGTCCACTGCGACGCGCACGGGCTCCGGTGGAAGCACGACGTCGATCTCGACGGACGGCCGGTTCTGGCGTGCGTTGCCGATTGCGGCCGCGACGACGTCGCGGACGTCAGAGGTCGTTCGCGTCAGCCCGGCGTCCTGCTGCGCCGCCGCCACGAGCGCCTCGACGGTGCGCGCCATCGTGTCCGCACTGCGCCCGATCGAGGCGAGCGCCTCGCGATATTCCTCGGGAGCGCGGTCTCGACGAAGCATCAGCTCCGCCTCGCCGCTGATGCGCGCGAGCGGGGTGCGAAGCTCGTGGGAAAGCTCGGCAGTAAACCGCTGCTCGTGGCGAAGGCTCGCTGCGATCTGCTCGAGGAGGACGTCGAGCGTTGCCGCAAGACGGGTGAGCTCGTCGTACGGCTCGCCGAGATCGAACCGTCGATCGAGGTCGCTGGCGCTCCAAGCCTCGGCATCGGCGGTCATGCGTGAGACGGGCTCGAGCGCCCTGCCGAGCATCCACCGCGAGAGCAGCGCAACGGCTCCGAGCAGCAGCAGCGCGAGCACCAGCGCTCCCACGAAGGCGGTCCGTTCCGTGTCCTCGTATGGGTCGAGCGAGACCGCCGAGACCACCGTGCCGTACCGCCGGCCGTCCTGGATCACCGGGAGGGCGTAGAGGCGCGTCTCCTCACCGACGTCCTCGGCGCGTTCCTGGCCTCCGGACAAGGCCCGGACGGCCGTGGCGAGCGCGGTCGGTGCGTTCGGTGCTTCGAGCGGCCGCCCGTTCGCGAAGACCCACACCTGACCGGGCCGCGCCTCGGGGCCCGGCGCCTCGGGGGCGACGAGCCGACCGTCTCTCACGTCCAGCGACGCGAGCTCCGCCTGTGCTTGCGCCCGCGCGAGCGACGTCGCGCTCGCGGAGAGGCGGTGCGAGAGGATCAGCGTGAAAGCGGTGACCGCCACCGCGAGGGCGAGAGCGACGGCCGCCACGACCGCCAGCAGCAGGCGAGCGCGGACGCCGAGCCTGGGACGCGTCATCTCAGCGAGTAGCCGACACCGTGCACGGTGACGATCTCGGGCGCTCCGGGCAGCGTCGCCAGCTTGCGTCGCAGCCTTCCGATGTAGACGTCGAGCGTGTTGTCGTGAACGATCGCGCCGTGCGGCCAGGCGGCGCGAACGAGCTCCCGCCGACGAATCGCGTCTCCGGGGTCGGCGCCGAGGCGCGCGAGGACGCGGAACTCGGTGGGCGTGAGGTCGATGCGACGCCCGTCGCACGAGGCGCCGTGGCTGCCTGGATCGAGCCGAAGCCCGCCGGCGACGACGGCGCCGTCGGGCCCCCTTCGCTTGATCAGCGCGTGGAGCCGGGCGACCAGCTCGGCGAAGTGGAACGGCTTCGTCAGGTAGTCGTCGCCACCGGACGCGAACCCGGCAAGCCTGTCCGGTAGCGCGTCGCGCGCCGTGAGGAAGATCACGGGAACGTCGAAGCCTCGAGCCCGCAGCGCCTGCACGACGTCTCGTCCGTCCGCGTCGGGAAGACCGATGTCGACGACGAGCGCATCGGCCTTGCCGGCGTCGACGTGCCTGAGGAGCTCGGCCGCGCTCCGCGTGGTCGCGACGTCGAAGCCCTCCTCGCGCAGACCGCGGCCGACGATCGCGCGGAGCTCGTCGTCGTCTTCGAGCAGGATCACGCGAGGCTCCATCACCTGCCCCTCAGTATCCCGCCGACCGTGCCGGAGGCGCGACGCGGCCTCCATCCGTCCGCGCGGGAGTGCGCTACGAAGCGGGTCAGGTCGTGGCGGGGATCGTGGTCAGCGGATAGCCGAGTCCCGCCAGGCGATGGGGCAGATCGACGTGGAGCCAGTGCGACACGTGCGCCGGGATCGTCTCGAGGATGATCTCGCTGTACTCGCGCCGGCCGAGCTCGGCGACGATGTCGTCGAACGCGTTCGGGCCTTCGGCGACACGGCCCTCGATCTCGGCCCCTGCCGCCCGCGTCAACACGGGGAGCGACGCCGCGAGCAGCTCGTCGCCCTCCTCGGTCTCCGGGCTGGGCCGGTCGAAGGCGAGGTGCGCGGGATTGGGTACGAGCATCACGAACTCGGCCGGCCCCGTGGCGGCTCGCTCGCGCACCGCCTG
>DASSVY010000209.1:0-2714 GCA_035705535.1 Gaiella sp.
CAGGTCGTCGGCTACGACCCGCACCCCGCGATCCGCGCCCCGATCGCCGTCTAGTGCGTGTCACGATCGTGGTCGCCGTCGCGCGGAACGGCGTGATCGGCGCCGACGGCGGCCTGCCGTGGCACCTGCCGGACGAGCTTCGGCTGTTCAAGGAGACGACCCTCGGCCACGTCCTCGTGATGGGC
Organism: Gaiella sp.; assembly: GCA_035705535.1. GTDB lineage: Bacteria > Actinomycetota > Thermoleophilia > Gaiellales > Gaiellaceae > Gaiella. The sequence goes on from DASSVY010000209.1 coordinate 186, forward strand.
CGCAGGACGTACGAGTCGATCGGCGGCCCGCTGCCAGGCCGGACGACCGTCGTCGTCACGCGCGACCGGGACTGGTCTCCCGGGGCAGCCGAGGTGGTCGTCGCCCACGGCGTCGAGGAGGCGCTCGAGCGAGCGGCGGCGATCGACGAGAAGGTGTTCGTCGTCGGCGGCGGCGAGCTCTACGCCGACGCGTTGCCGCACACCGAGCGGCTCATGCTGACGCACGTCGATCAGGAGCCCGAAGGCGACACCTCCTTCCCCGACGTCGACTTGCGCGAGTGGCGCGAGACCGCGCGCGACCCCGGCGACGGGTGGGTCCGCGTGACGTACGAGCGCGACCCCGGCTGACGGGCGGTAGCCTGCCCGGCATGCCGGAGCAGGGCGAGGTGCTCACGCAGGAGCAGAAGGACGCGCTCGAGGCGGAGCTGGGGGAGCTCGAAGGCCCGCGCCGCGCGGCGGTGGTCGAGGCGATCGCGACCGCGCGCTCGTTCGGCGACCTCTCCGAGAACTTCGAGTACCACGCGGCGAAGAACGAGCAGGGCCTGCTCGAGGCGCGCATCGCGAAGCTCCGCGAGCGGCTCCACAATGCCGTCGTCGTCGAGCACGACACCGACGAGCACATCGGCCCGGGCTCCATCGTCGAGGTCGCGGACGAGCACGGCGAGACGATGGAGGTGACGATCTCGTCCGTCGGCGGCGGCGTCTCGACCGACTCTCCCCTCGGTGCGGCGCTGATGGGCGCCACCGTCGGCGACGTGGTCGACGTGCAGGCACCGCGCGGCGCGTGGAAGGCGCGCGTCGTCTCGATCCGCCGCGCGTAGACCCGGCGTAGAAGGCCGCAAATTGCGACAATTTTCTCGGTGGCCGCCCTTGCGGTGAGCGGGTGCGGGACCGTAGAGTCTCCCCATCTGAGCCGGTGGGCCTTCGGGTTCGCCGGCTCAGTGTTTTCTCCCGGAAGGTTCTCGGCCGTCGGCGGCCGGGTCTAGCGTGTCTCCGGGTGGTGCAGCGGGTCCTCACCGTCGCCGTGCCGGCCGCCGCGCTGACGGTGGTCGCGTGGTGGAGCGGCGGGTACTTCCCGCGGAGTTGGGGCGCGCTCCTGCTCCTCGGGGCGATCGGGCTTGCGGTCGTCGGGATCGTTGCCGAAACGGTCGAGGTGGGGCGCCGCACGACGGCGCTCGTCGGTGCGCTCTTCGCACTCACCGCGTGGCAGATGGTGACGACTGCGTGGGCCGTCGCGCCCGACGCTCCGCCGCTCGAGGCCGAGCGAACGCTGATCTACGCGATGGCGGCGCTGGTGGCGCTCCTCGCCGTGGCTTCGCGCCGTGCCGGCGACCTCGTCCTTGCGGTCCTCTCCGGGGCCGGGGCCGTCACGCTGACGGGGCTGCTCGCGCACGCGCTCGGCGCCGGCGCGCCCGACGAGCGCCTGGAGCTTCCCGTGGGGTATCCGAACGCGTCGGGCATCGTGGCGGCGACAGCGCTGGTGCTCGGCCTCGGGCTCTCCACGGGAAGTGGGCGTCTCGGTCGGGCGCTCGGGGGCGGTCTCGCCGCTCCGGCGGCCGTGGCGCTCGCCCTCTCGTTGTCGCGTGGCTCGGTCCTCGCCGCCGCGCTCGGGCTCCTCGTCCTCGGCTTGACGACCCCGGCGCGGCGTGGGCTCGCGACCATCGCGCTCGTCGGAGCGCCGGCGCTGCTCGGCGTGGGCGTCGTCTCGGCCTCCGGTCGCCTGCGGGACCACGGCATCGCTCCGCGTGAAGTGCTCGCGCTCGCCGCAGTCGCCGTCCTCGGCGTCGCAGGCGGATGGCTCGCAACCCGGCGGGCACCCGACGAGGTGGGCGACGATGCGGGCTTCCGCCGGCGGCGCCTCGTCGTGGCCGGCTGCGCGGTGCTCGCGCTGGGAGTCGTAGCCGTCGGCGCGTACGAGGTCCGGCAATCACGCTCGGCTCCGTCGACGCTGCAAGGCGTCGGTGCGCCCGACCGGCTCCTGAGCACCTCGACGAGCTCTCGCGGCGACTACTGGGACGTCGCGGCGCGGATGGTCGAGGGACATCCGCTGGGGGGAGAAGGCGCAGGCGGCTTCACGCGCTTCTGGCTCCAGGAACGGCCGGCGCTCCTGTTCGTCCGCGACGCCCACAACCTCTACCTCGAGACGCTCGCGGAGCTCGGCCCCGTCGGCCTCGCACTCCTCCTCGTGGCGCTCGGAACGCCGCTCCTTGGCTCGCGACGTACGAAGGCCGTCGCGGACGGCCGCGCCGCGACCGCGGCGTATGTGGCGCTCCTCGCGCACGCAGCCCTGGACTGGGACTGGGAGCTGCCGGCCGTCACGCTGTGCACGCTGCTGCTCGGCGTCGCACTCGTTCGACTCGGCCCCCCGGAGCCGGTCCGCGCGCTGACCGCGCCCGCCCGCGTCCTCGTCCTCGGCGGCGCGACCGTGCTCGCCGTCGCGTCGATCGCGGTGCACGTCGGCAACGGCGCGACTGCGGACGCCAGCGATCTCCTCGACCGCGGAGATGCCGCCGCGGCACGACGTGCGGC
>DASSVY010000210.1:0-2324 GCA_035705535.1 Gaiella sp.
CCGTCACCTGCTCGCCGCGCACGTGCTCCGGGTCGCCGGCGAGGAGCCGGATCCCGCTGACGCAGTAGCAGCCGACGTCCATGAGCGCGCCGCCGTCGAGCTCGGGCAACGCACGGACGTCCGACAGATCGTGGAGCGGGAACGTGAACGTCGTCTTCACCGCGCACAGCTTTCCGATCGCGCCGTCGGCGACGAGCCGGGCGATCGCGGCGGTCTGAGGGTGGTGGCGGTACATGAACGCCTCCGCGAGGACGAGGCCGGCCGCTTCCGCGGCGTCGAATGCCTCCTCCGCCTCGTCGGGGTGGCGCGTGTAGGGCTTCTCGCAGAGCACGTGCTTGCCGGCCGCGAGCGCGTGCATCGTCCATTCGTGGTGCATCCCGTTCGGGAGCGAGACGTAGATCGCGTCGACGTCCCGATCGCCGAGCAGCGCTTCGTAGGAGCCGTGCGTCGTTGCGATCCCGTGCTCCGCCGCGTAGCTCTCCGCCCGCGCGGCGTCGCGGCTCCCGACGGCGACGACGTCGACCCGGTCGGACTTCGCAGCGCCCGCGAGGATCGCGCGGTTGATGTTCGCAGTGGAGAGGAGCCCGAGCCTCACGCCGGAACCCTAGCCGCGCGCAGCGCCGGGTAGAGCGCGCGGTACCTCGCGTGAACTTCGCTGTACGAGTCTTGCCACGCTGGATTCGGATCGATCGTCTCGGTGACCCGGACGCACCGGGCGACAGCGTCGTCGACGTCCGCGAAGACGCCTCCGGCAACGCCGCCGAGAAGCGCGGCGCCGAAGGCCGAGCCTTCCTCGGACTCGGTCAGCTCGAGCGGGACGCCGAGGACGGACGCGACGATCTCGAGCCAGAGCCGGCTGCGTGCGCCGCCGCCGGAGACCCGGGCGGTCGCTGCCTCGACGCCGAGCCCGCGGAGCAGGTCGAGCGAGTCGGCGAGCCCGAACGCGACGCCCTCGAGCACCGCGCGGACGAGTGCGCCGCGGTCGTGCCGCAGCTCGAGGCCGACGAACGCGCCGCGGGCGTCGGGATCGGCGTGCGGCGTCCGCTCGCCCGCGAGGTACGGCAGGAACAGGAGGCCCTCCGCGCCGGGCGCCCACGCCTCGGCCTCAACGACGAGGCGGTCGAACGGCACGTCCTTTGCGACCGTGTCGTGGAGCCACTGCAGCGACCCCGCCGCCGACAGCATCACCCCCATCGCCTGCCAGGTGCCCGGGCGTGCGTGGCAGAAGGCGTGAACGCGCGCCTCGGCGTCGTGGGCGTACGCGGGGAGCGGCGCGAGCACGACGCCCGACGTCCCGAGCACCACCGACAGCGTCCCGGGCCGGGTGGCGCCGACACCCACCGCCGCCGCGGGCTGGTCTCCCCCACCCGCCGCGACCGGAGCCCCGAGCAACAGTCCGTTACCAGCGCCGTTCGCCACGCGGCCCGCAACGGTGGGGGACTCGAGCACCGGGGGCAGCCACTCGCGCGGGATCTCGAGCGCCTCCAGGACCTCGTCGCTCCAGTCGCGGCGCGCGACGTCGAGCAGGAGCGTGCCGGACGCGTCGGAGGCGTCGATCGCCCACTCGCCGGTAAGCCCGAGCCGGACGTAGTCCTTCGGCAGCATCGTCCGCGCGATGCGCGCGTACGCCTCTGGCTCGTGTCGGCGCAACCAGAGGAGCTTCGGCGCAGTGAAGCCCGGCAGGGCGCGGTTTCCCGTCAGCCCGATCAGCCGGTCGAGCCCGATCCGTTTCTCGATCTCGGCGCACTCGACCGCGGTGCGCTGGTCGTTCCAGAGGATCGCGGGACGGATCACGCTCCCGGCGTCGTCGAGCACGACGAGCCCGTGCATCTGGCCCGACAGGCCGATTCCCGCGACCTCCCGCCCTGCGGAGACCTCCGCGAGCGCCGACTCGGCCGCGCGCAGCCAGTCACCGGGGTCCTGCTCTGCCCACCCGGGCCGCGGTGTCGACAGCGGGTACCCACGCGTGGCTGTCGCGAGAACCTCGCCCTCGGGCGACAGCGCCAGCGCCTTGACGCCGGTCGTGCCGACGTCGAGCCCGACTAACGCGGGGGAGCCCATGGTTCCCCCGCGCGCCCCCTCCTTCGCGCAGTTTCATCGACCACCGACTGCTGTCCTCCCGGCCGGCAAAGCCGGCCTTCGGCCGCGACGGGTGCCGCATTGTCCGGCCTCGAAGGACGTCCCGGATGCCTCGCGCTTCGGCGCTTCGTCGGAGATGTCGTCCACCGGCGCGGGCGGAGCCGGGCTATGCCCGGCGGGAGCCCAGGCATGCTCGACCCGGGCGCGACCCGGGAGGAGGGGGCCCGTGGGGGAACCAGGGGTTC
>DASSVY010000211.1:0-5018 GCA_035705535.1 Gaiella sp.
GGAGCGATCCCTCTTCGCGTTGTGTCCTGCGGCACCCGAGCCCGACTCGGCCGAGGAAGACGAGCTGCCGGAGTTCCTCGAGTACCGCCCGGTGCCACGCGCCCGGCGCGCGTTCCGCATCCTGCGCACCGACCGCGGCTACCGCGTCGTCGGCCGCCCGCCGGAGGACGACGAGCTCGAGCAGGCGCTGCGCGACGCGGGCGTGCGGAAGGGCGCGCTCGTGGAGATCGGCGACGAGGAGCTCGAGTGGCAGCCGTGACGCGCGAACTCCCGGCGGTGAGCGTCGGGATCCTCGGCGGCGCCTTCGATCCGCCGCACCTCGGGCACGTCGAGCTCGCACGTGACGGGATCGAGCAGTTCGCGCTCGATCGCCTCCTCGTGCGTGTCGTGGAACGACCCGGACACAAGGAGGTGTCGACGGCCGCCGCGATCCGGCTCGACCTCGCGCGGCTCGCGTTCGCCACGGTGACCGAGGCCGAGGTGTCGCTCGACCCGTTCGCCCGGACGGTCGACTCGCTCCTGGCACTCGCGCTTCCCGATCCGGTGTTCCTCGTCGGCGCCGACGAGTTCGCATCGTTTCTCACGTGGAAGGAGCCGGCTCGCGTGCTCGAGCTCGCGCGGCTCGGCGTCGCGACGCGACCGGGCGTCGACCGGGCGAGGCTCGACACCGTCCTGGCGGCCCTCGAACAGTCGGAGCGCGTCACCTTCTTCCCGATCGACCCTCTGCCCATCTCGTCCGCCGAGCTCCGCGTGCGGGTCGCGGCCGGACAGTCGATCGACGGCCTCGTGCCACCCGATGTGGCGGCGGAGGTCGCCCGGCTGGGGCTCTATCGCCGCGTTGAAACGGCAGGGGGCGGGGGTATGCTTGGAGAGGAACCGAGCGAACGGACGTCACCGACCTGACATCTCTCGAACACGCACGTCGCATCGCCGCGCTCTGCGAGGAGAAGCTGGCGACGGACGTGACGATCCTCGACATGCGAGCGGTGTGCGACTACACCGACTACTTCGTGCTCGCGACGGGCAAGAACGCGCGGCAGACGCACGCGATCCACGAGGAGGTGCTCGGTCGCCTGAAGGCCGAGCAGCGGCTGCTGCCGCGCTCGACGAGCGGCCTCCCTGAGGCGACCTGGATCGTCGACGACTACCTCGACGTCGTCCTCCACGTCTTCACGCCCGAGACCCGGGAGCACTACCGGCTCGAGGATCTCTGGAACGACGTGCCGAAGCTCGAGGCCGTCGCGAGCGCCTGACCGGGCGCAGGCGGAGCGGCTAGGATTGAGCGCTCCAGGGGCCGTAGCTCAGCTGGGAGAGCGTCTGGCTGGCAGCCAGAAGGTCACGGGTTCGAGCCCCGTCGGCTCCATCTCGTCGTGACGTATCGAAAGCGCATCTGATGGTCGTCCGCTGGTACGGCCAGTCCGCGTTTCTCGTCACGGGGTCGAAGACCGTGCTGATCGACCCGTTCGGCGACGTCGGCGCCCGGGTTGCCGCGCGTGGCATGACGTTTCGTCACCCGCCGGTCACCGGCGTGACCGCGGATCTCGTCCTCGTCACGCACGAGCACAGCGACCACAACGAGGTCGCGGCCGCGGAGGGCTCGCCCACCGTGATCCGCTCCACCGCCGGGACGCTCGACTCGCCCGTCGGAGAGGTCGTCGCGATCGCGTCCGAGCACGACGACCGCGCCGGGACACAACGCGGTCCGAATACCATCTTCTGCTTCACGCTCGACGACCTGCGCGTGTGTCACCTCGGGGACCTCGGCCAGCACACGCTGCGACCCGAGCAGCGCGAGGCGATCGGCAACGTGGACGTCGTCTTCGTGCCCGTCGGCGGTGGGCCGACGATCGGCGGGGTGGAGGCGGCCGCGATCGTCCGCGAGCTCGGCCCGCGGGTTGCGATCCCCATGCACTACGGGAGCGAGGCCGTCGACTTCCTCGATCCGCCCGACCCGTTCGTCGACGCGCTCGACGCCCGGGTCGAGCGTCGCGAGTCGAGCGAGGCCGATCTCGAGGCGCTGCTCGACGCGGAGAGGGAGCCCGTCGTGCTCCTGCTCGCGCCACCGCTTTCCTGAGCGCGAAGAAGGGCTCGCCAGCGCGACGCCGGGTCCGGCACGATGGGCTGGATGCCGTCCGACGGGCACCCCGGGCTCGAGCGGCTCGAGCGGCGACTCGGGCCACGCACGCGCGGTCGGGTCGCCTCGATCGCCCTCGGAGCCGTGCTCGGCGTCGCAGGCGTCGCGCTCGGCGTGCTCCTCCACGTGGTCACCTCCGGCGCCTCGTACGCCCAGCTCGTCGGCGCCGTCGCGCTCGCGATGGTGCTCGGTGGCGTCTCGGCGGCGGTCGCCGCGACGGTCGTCGGCTGGGGCGTCGGCTCCTTCCTGCTGGAGAACCCGGACTGGCAGCCCGTCTTCGCCGACCGGGACGAGTTCCTGCGGTGGTCGACCTCGCTCCTCGCAGCGGTGGTCGTCGTCGGCGTGGGCTGGACGATGCGCCGCGGCCACGAGCGCGCGGCGGTCGCCGCGGTCGAGGCGGAACGGTCGCGCCGCCGACTGGAGGCGATCCAGGAGCTCACGGCAAGCCTCTCCGCCGCGGTACGGCCGGCCGACGTTGCGGAGGCGCTCGCGGGCGGGGTCGTCGAGGCGCTCGGCGCGCGGAGCGGGTCGTTCGGCCTCGTCGAGGGAGCCGACCTCGTGGTCGTGGAGTCCCGGGACGGCACGGGTCGGTTGAGGTCGGCGCCGGTGCGTCTGCCGTTGGGTGCGCGAACGCCCCTTGCGGCGGCGGCACGGCAAGGGCACGTGGTCTGGGTCGAGCGGCGCGCGGAGCTCGTGCGGGCCTTTCCCGATGCGTCGTCGCGCGACGCGGCGAGCGTCCTCGCGGTGCCCGTTCGGCGCGGGGCGGACGTGATCGGCGCGATGGCCTTCGTGTTCCGGGAGACGGGCGCGGTCACGCTCGAGCGGCGCGCGGTCGCGACGCTCGCGGCGGAGCTGGGTGGGCAGGCACTGGAGCGCGCGCGGCTGTACGAGCTCGAGCGGCTCGAGGCCGAGCGCACCGGACGCCTACAGTCGCTCACCGCCGCGCTCGCGGAGAGCCTCGTGCCCGCGGACGTCGCGGCGATCGTACGCGAGCAGGGGATCGGCACCGCCGGCGCGGACGCAGTCGCGATCCACCTCGTCTCGGAGAGCGGCGAGGCACTGGAGCTCGAGGGCGCGAGCGGGGTCGACACGACCGGCCTCGAAGCCCTCGGCCGGGTGCCGCTCGAGCGGAACGGCGCCGTCGCGACGGCATTCTCGCGCGGTCGAGCGTCGTTCCACCCGACGCTCGAGACCCTCGCGCCGGACGACCCGTTGCTCGCGACCGCCCAGGAGGAGGGCCTCCTCTCGGTCGCGCTTTTCCCCCTCGGGGTCTCCCGGCGCGTGCACGGCGTGCTCCTCCTCGGATGGCGAACCGCCCAGGCGCTCCAGCCGGCCGATCGCGCGTTCGCCGGAACGTTCGCGAGTCAGTGCGGCCAGGCCCTCGACCGCGCGATCCGCTACGAGAGCGAGCGGACGATCGCGGAGACGCTCCAGCAGAGCGTCCTGCCCCAGGCGCTCCCGGAGGTCGAGGGCGTGACCTTTGCCGCTCGCTATCTCCCGGGGGAGTCAGGGGTCGATGTCGGCGGAGACTGGTACGACGCCTTCTTGCTCGCCGAGGGGCGGATCGCGCTCGTCGTCGGGGACGTGGTCGGGAAGGGGGTCGACGCCGCCGCCACGATGGGCCAGCTGCGGAACTCGCTCCGCGCGTTCGCATCCGAGCACGAGGATCCGGCAGAGGTCGTCCGTCGGTTGAGCGACATGGTCGAGGCGCAGGTGGACGCCCCGTTCGCGACACTCGCCTACCTTGTGCTCGACCTCCACGACCGGAGGTGCCGGTACGTCGTCGCCGGGCATCCTCCGCCGCTGCTCGTCGAGGCGTCCGGGTCCGCCCGCTACCTCGAGGACGGCCGCACGCTGCCGCTTGGCGTCGACGCCGATGCGACGCTCGAGGTCGCGGAGACGACGGTCGAGCCGGGAGCGACCGTCGTCCTGTACACCGACGGGCTCGTCGAGCGCCGCGACGCGCCGCTCGATGTCGGGCTCGAGCTCGTTCGCGAGACAGCGGGGTCGGTAGCCGGCGGGCCCGACACACTGGTCGATCACGTCCTGCGGCGCGTCTTCGACGGCACCGAGCGGTACGACGACGTCGCGATCCTGGCCGCCCGATTGGAGCCGGTCGGCGCGGACGTCCTCGACCTGCGGCTCCCCGCCGATCGGGATGGCCTCCGGCAGATGCGCACGCAGCTCGGGGTCTGGCTCGGCGAGCTCGGGGCCAGGCCCGAGGTCCGGCACGACGTCCTGCTCGCGGCCTGGGAAGCGTGCGCGAACGCCGTCGAGCATGCCCAGGGTCCGGCGAGCGCGACCTTCGGTCTCCATGCCCAGCGCGACGGGCAGGTGCTCCGCCTGCGGGTCGGCGACAGCGGGCGCTGGCGGGCGCCGGGCTCGGCGCCGCCCGACCGTGGGCTCGGCCTGCCACTCATGCGCGGCCTCATGGACCGGGTCGACATCGTGCACGCGGCGGGAGGCACGGTCGTCGTCCTCGAGCGACGGCTCGACGGCACCCAGCCTGCGGACCGATCGCGGTCGTCACGTGTTTTCGCGGATACCCCCGCGGGTACGACACAATCATGACGGCGAACATGAGTGACCTTTCGACGACTCCCGAGCAGCCAGCGGTCGAGGCGATCCGACATTCGCCCGACGTCGCCGTGCTCGTGATCCACGGTCAAGCCGATCTTCACAGCGCACCCGAGCTGCGCGAGCAGCTCCATCGCGTGATCGACGACGGCGCGTTCCACGTCGTGGTGGATCTCACCGACGCGACGTTCGTCGACTCGATGACGCTCGGTGTGTTGCTCGGCGGCGTCAAGCGCCTGCGCCCGCAAGGCGGTCAGCTAAGGGTCGTCGTGACGCAGCCGGGGCTTCGCAGGATCTTCGAGGTCAC
>DASSVY010000212.1:0-3700 GCA_035705535.1 Gaiella sp.
GATGACCGCGCCGGCGCACTTCATGCGGCACACGTACTCCGGGTTCGACGACCCGCTCTCGATCCAGCCGCCACGCTCGCCCTAGCCGGACAGCTCGGTGGCGCCTACCTGGCCACCGCGAGGAAGGCGACGTCGCGAGCCACGCGGGGCGAGAGCTTCGTGGGCCACCCGCGCAGATCGACGGCGCCGCCGGGTGACGCCGGGGAGCCTGAGAACGACGCGAAGTCACTCTCCCAGAAGCGGAGAACCTTCCCGCGGACACTTCTTGGCAGCAGTAACGAGAAGCGCCCGCCGGTCGTGGGCCAGCGTGCCGAAAGCGGCTTGATCACTCCGGCCGGACCCGAGACTCCGACCAACAGGCCGCGATAGAACGCGCCCGCCTCGGGCGTCGACGACGGCAGCGGAAGTGTCGTGCCCCTCGCCGGAAGCTTCACGTCCATCGTCGCGCTGTGCAGCCGCGAGAACGACACGTTCCGGGTGCCCGAGCCGTAGGAGACGTTCCCGACCGCGGCCTGGACACTGAGCGCCACAGGATCGCTGCCCGACTCGTCCGAGGCGGAGAAGTACGAGACGTAATGGCCGTTCGCGTTGGACGGCTCCGAGAATGTCCAGAAATCGCGGTCCGTCGTGCGCGTCACGACGGTCGCGCCGCGCACCGGATTTCCAGCCGCGTCGGTGATCGTCCCCTGTAGACGGTAGGAGAGAAGGACGACACTCGGTGCGGGGACGCCGTCGGCGCGAACGGCACGCCCGGTGACGAGGATGCCCCCTGAAGCCCGCTTCGCGCGAAGGTCGACAAGCCGGTAGCCGACGGAGACGCCGCCCGAGGCCTGTGTGAGCGCCTTTCTCTCCGCCGAGGTCAGCGGCCGGCCACCGCGCATCGCGCGGGAGCTGTCGGCGACGTGAAGCGGATGCCGGCGGGCGAGCGTCGCGTCCACGGGCGCCGAGAAGCGGCCCTGCGAGTCCGTTCTGCCGGGCAGCCGGTAACGGTCGACCGCGACGACGACGCCGGCGACCGGCTTGCCGCGAAGCATGAGACGACCGGCGGCCCTGACCTCGTTCGAGCTGTCTGCCTGCCAGAGCGCGAGCGGCACGGCGCCTCCTACCACGGCGATCCGAGCCCCTCCACCGGTCGCGGCAAGCCCGCCGGAGGCCGCAACCTCGCGCACGGGGGCGCTTGTCACGGGCCACGAGCCTGCGGGCCGGACACTCGCCGGCTCCCGTATCTCGCCGTCCGTCGACGCCGGGCCGGCGCCGAGCGCGAAGACGAAGAGCTGCGACACCGTGCCTCCGTTCGAGGACGTCGGCGTACCGCCCACCGTGACGGCCACGTACTCCTTCCCGCCGGTCGAGAAGACCGTCGGCCCGGCCGCGATGGGGTTACCCGTCTTGAACGTCCAAAGCACCTTGCCGTTACGTAGGTCGAAAGCACGGAGGACTCCGTCTCCCCCACCGGCGAACCCGAGGCCGCTGGCCGTGGTCGTCACACCGCCGCGTTCTGGCTCCGGCGTCTGGAATTTCCAGACGCGCCTGCCGGTCGAGACGTCGATCGCGCTGATCGAGCCGTGATCGTGCCAGCCCGCGAGCGCCGCGCCGAAGTTGCCGTTCTCGAGACCGAGGTAGACGTCTCCGAGGAGCAGCTTGCGACGCTTCTGGGTCGGTGTGAGCTTCTGCTGGATCAGCACGGCGGCCGTCTCGGATGCGGCGTTGAAGACGTAGTTGGTGGCCGGGTCGTAGGACGCAGGCGAGTAGTTCAGTCCGCCGAGCGACGACGGAAAGACCGTCACCGGCTCACCGGGGCGAAGTGGTGGGTGCTCGACTCGGTCGATCACCTTGACGCGTTCGTGGAACGGCTTGCCCGTCCCCGCGTCGAACGCGAACCAGACGCCCTCCATCGTGGCCACCGAGACGACGTCGTGAACCGAGCCCCCGACCTTGCCCCGGTACACGAGCGGAGGCTGCGAGACGTCGTATGCCCACTGGTTGCTCGTGATCAGCTGCTGCCACCACTTCAGGCGCCCCGTCCTGAGGTCGACCGCGACGAGAGCATCGGTACGAGGGTTCACGCCTGGCCTCAGCGCCTTGAAGTACAGCGGGGTGGCGGAGCCTGTCCCGAAGTACACGGTGTTCGTCGTCGCGTCGATCGTCACGGGCGTCCAGACGGCGCCGCCGCCGACGACGCGCGACGTCCGGCGCCAGGACTGGAGGTCGGGCGGGATCGTCCAGAAGGGGCTCGGCCAGGCCGGGCGCAGGTCGGTCGTGTATGCCATCACGAAGCCGCGGATGCCGTACTCGGAGCCGGCGGCTCCGACGAGCACGCGGTGGTTGGCGCAGATCGGCGCGCTCGTCTCGGAATAGCCGTAGTTGGTGGACGCGTTCCACACGTCCTGGTTGATGGCGACGTCGCCCAGCACCTTGCCGTCGCTCGGCCGCAGCGCGACGAGCTTCATGTCGAGCTGCGCGATGAACAGGCGGCCGTCGCAGTAGGCGAGACCGCGATTGGCAACGATCCCGAAGTTCTTGAAGAACCCGCTGTTGCGCGGCTTGTACTGCCACAGCACCTTGCCGGTGCCACCGTCGAGTGCGAAGACGTTGTCGTCGTTCGTCGTCACGAACAACCTGCCACCGATGGCGAGCGGGTACGACTGCTGGCCGCGGCGCACGTCCGGATCGAGCTTCTGGAAGTCGACGGAATAGGTCCGTTCGAGGTGCGCGACGTTCGCGGGCGTGATCTGCGTCAGCGGGGAATGGCGGTCGTTCGCTGCGGTCCGCCCGAACGACGTCCAGTCGCCGACCACCGGTGCTGCTCCACCAGGGGCCGCCCCGGCGACCGAGGCCAGCGCTGCCGTTGCGAGCAACGCGACCGCGGCGATCCGAACGCGGCCCGTCACGCGGCGCGTTTCCTCGCGTCCATACCCGCAGAGTATGTGCGCGGGACGCTCTCACGAAATCGACCCGTGCGGAGAGCGGAGGCCGCGAGCGCGACCGCGAGCACCAGGGCCGCGCCCGCAAGCGCGGGGGCGAGCCGGCGTTGGCGTTCGACGAGGGTCACGTGCTCGGTGGGGCCGACCTCGGCGAGTCGCCGGAGCGCACGAGCGGCCTGCGAGGCGTCCGCTACGTCGAACGACTGGCCGCTCGTTGCCTGTGCCAGCTGCTGCACGAGCGAGGGCGCAGCGCGATCCGGGCGATACGCGGCTTCTGGACGGCCGTCGACGCCGTAGACGCGCTCGCCGGGCGTCCAGACCTGGACAACCAGCAGAGAGCAGCCTCGCGGGCCGTCGAGCGCCGCGGCGACGTCGCCGGACGAGTACGGCGCGGTCTCGCCGTCGGTCACGAAGACGCACGTTCGGTGCGTGGCGGACGACGGGAAGAACCCCGAGGACTGCACCGCGGCGAGCGCGCCGAAGCTCGTCGCGTTCCGTGCGACGTCCTGCGGCGGGGGCGCCTCGACGGAGACCGAGCGACGGACGACATTTTCGAACGTGCTCTCGTCGGATGTCGCGAAGACGTAGGGGAGAACGCGGTCCGTGAGTCCCGCGACGGCGGCGGGGACGTCGGGGACGGCCCGACGAAGATCGAGCACGACGCGCCGCGCGCGCTCGAGCCGCGCGCTCCCCTCCGGCCCGTCGGACGCGAGCATCGAACGCGACACGTCGACCACGAACAACACCTCCGACGAGCGCCGCATCCGTTCGCTCCC
>DASSVY010000213.1:0-3484 GCA_035705535.1 Gaiella sp.
GGCGCCGGCGCCTTCGCGATCGACTTTCGCCCCGGGCGCCGCGACCCCTCAGCGCGAGACGTAGCCGTACGACGTCGACGACGGCGGGCCGGCGTGCACCGGGCCGTAGAGCGTCCCGAGCGGCGAGTCGACCGCGTGCGCGTCCGCGTACGGATTGTCCGCGCCCTGCCCGCTGCCCGTGTCCGCCGCGAGGACAGCCGGCGCAGCCGCGATGCCTACGACGAGCGCCCCGACGATCACGATCCGCTTCATGAGCGTCTCCTCTCTCTCCGTTGTCTCCCTCGATCGACGCTAGAGGCGACGTCGCCGGGCGTCGTTGACGGCCGTCACGGAGCCGGTGTCACCCTTGTCACACTCCCGGCCGAGAGCGGCCGATGAGCTGCTCGGAGCTCGCGCGTGCGGCCGGACTCCCGTTGGCTGGAACCGCGGGGCGCGCGGAGCGGTGGCTGCTCCTCGAGCACCGTCCACCGTGGGGACCGGACGGGACCGACGACTCGGGGCTCCCGGAGGCGCTCGTCGCGTGGTTTCGGGAGATCGAAGACCGCGTGCACCTGATCCGGGGCCCGGGTCGGCCGGACGGCCCGCCGGTCGCCTTCGCTGCCCGGACGACGGAGTCGGGGGGCTCGCTCGTTCGGCTCCCCGTCGAACGGCTCGAGGACGTGATGTACGTGGATCCGGTCAGGGACGGGCTCCCGGTCGAGGCGCCCCTCGTCCTGGTCTGCACGCACGCGCGCCGTGACGTCTGCTGCGGCACCAACGGCGTACCCGTCTTCAACGCGCTACGTCGTCACGTCCCGAGGGAGCTTCTCTGGCGCTCCTCGCACCAGGGCGGTCACCGCTTCGCGGCGAACGTGCTCGCGCTCCCGGAGGCGGTGCAGCTCGGACGCGTGCTTCCGGACGCGGCCGAGGACGTCGCGCGGAGCCTGGCCGAGCGCCGGATTCCACTACGCTTCTACCGCGGCCGCACGCTGCATGCGCCCGAGGTGCAGGCCGCAGACGCGGCGGTGCGGGCGGCGCTCGAGCTCGATCGTCTGACGGACGTCCGGCTGGTCGAGCACGACGGAGCGCGGGTCTTCCTGGCCACGCCGAGTGGATCGGTGGAGGTCACGGTCGAGGAGCGCGACGGGCCGATGTTGCCGGCCAGCTGCGGCAAGGAGGCGGAGCCGATGCGGGTTCTCGAGGCGACCGTGCAGGGGCTCGAGCCGGCGGTCGCGTGATCAGCCCCGCTTCGCGCCCTGCAGCTCGTACGCGTTGTCGGTGATCCAGGAGAACTGCGCGGGCATCCCCTTGGGCACGTCGCCGTCCGCCACGAGCTGCCCGAACACGATGCGCGCATAGAGACCGACGGCGAGCGGGCCCGGCGCCGCGATCGTCCCGTGCCAGCTGTCCCCTGGGAGAAGGCTCGGCGGGAGTGAGGGGTCGAAGGTCTGCGCAGAGCGGAGCCCCGGCAGGTCCCCGCCGCTGCTCCGGCTCTCCACCTCCGAGGCCTCGTTCGTCGGGAACAGCATCACCCCGAACCCCGTCGTCGGCGTCTCGACGAGTCGCCACGTCGTCGAGGTCTGGTTCTCCAGCCCGATCTCCGCCCGCCAGCCCGACGTGGTCACCTCGAAGTGCTCGGCGCGGAAGACGACCGCAGGCCCCTTGCCGGGATACCGCTCGACCCAGTGGAGCTCGGCCTCCTGCGGCGGTGCCGGGCCCGGTGGCAGGGGCGCCGTCTCGCTCGATCCGCAGCCGGCGAGGAGCGTCGCTGCTGCGAGGACGAGGAGCGCGCTGCGGAGGAGCGGCATCGGGGCATGCTCGCACACGCCTTTCGGTAGCCTCCGGCGCCGGGTGGATCTCTACGAGCACCAGGGCAAGGAGCTCTTTCGTCAGGCCGGGATCCCGGTCTCGGACGGGCGTCTCGCCACGTCGCCCGCCGAGGCGCGCGCGGCGGCGGAGGCGCTCGGCGGGCCGGTCGTCGTCAAGGCGCAGGTCCTCACGGGCGGCCGCGGCAAGGCGGGTGGGATCAAGCTCGCCGCCGACCCGGACGAGGCGGAGGCCCGCGCCTCGGAGATCCTCGGCCTCGACATCCGCGGCCACGTCGTGCGGAAGCTTTGGATCGAGCAGGCCTCCGACATCGCGAAGGAGTACTACCTCTCGCTCACGTTCGACCGAAGCGCGAAACGGGCGCTCTACATGTTCACGACCCAGGGCGGCATCGACATCGAGGAGGTCGCGACGGAGAGCCCGGAGGCGCTCGTCCGCCTCCATGTCGATCCGCTCGAGGGGTTCCGCCCCTGGCAGGCTCGGCGTCTCGTCTACGGAGCCGGCGTGAGCGAGCCGTCGGAGCAGAAGCAGATCGCGGCGATCGTCGAGCGTCTCTACGAGGCGTTCGTCCGGTTCGACGCGATGCTCTGCGAGATCAACCCCCTGATCGTCACGCCGGACGGCGTGGTGAAGGCGCTCGACTCGAAGTTCACCGTCGACGACAACGCGCTGTACCGGCACCCGGAGATCGCGGAGATGCGCGACGTCGAGGCCGACGACCCGCTCGAATCACTCGCGCGCGAGAAGCACGTGACGTACGTGAAGCTCGACGGCGACGTCGGCGTGCTCGGGAACGGAGCAGGGCTGACGATGTCGACCGTCGACGTCGTGACCTTCGCGGGAGGCCGTCCCGCGAACTTTTGCGACCTTGGTGGAGGCGGTGACGCGCAGGGCGTGGTCGACGCGCTCTCGGTGATCACGCGCGACCCACAGGTGAAGGCGATCTTCTTCAACATCTTCGGCGGGATCACGCGCTGCGACGAGGTCGCGCGGGGGATCCTCCAGGCGCTCTCCGAGATGGCGCTCGAGCTGCCGATCGTGGTGCGGCTCGACGGCACGAACGCGGAGGACGGCAGGCGGCTGCTCGCCGAGGCGGCGCCGGAGAACCTCCGCGTCGCGCCGACGATGCTCGAGGCGGCAAAGCTCGCCGTGGAGCTCGCGGCATGACGGTCGAGCCGTGGAGCGAACGGGCGGAGGCCTACGTCGAGTCCGATGCACATCGCGAGGGCGAGGACCTCGATCTACTCGTCGAGTGGGCGGCGGGCGCGGCGAGCGCGCTCGACGTCGCGACGGGGGGCGGTCACGTCGGTCGGCGGCTGCGCGAAGCCGGCCTCGAGGTCGTCACGTGCGACCCGGCGCCGGGGATGCGCGCCGACGTCACGTGCCGCGCCGAATCGCTGCCGTTCGCAGACGATGCGTTCGAGGTCGTTGCCTGCCGCACCGCCGCGCACCACTTCGAGGACGTCCGCGCCGCGCTGGTCGAGATGGCGCGCGTCTCCTCCGATCGAGTTCTGATCGTGGACACGCTGCACATGGGCGACGACGTCGAGGAGGCCGAGGTTCTGCGCGACCCGTCGCACGTCCGCAACTACACGGAGGCCGAGTGGCGCGGGTTCGTCGAGGAGGCCGGCCTGTCGATCGAGGAGGTCCGGGTGCTCGAGCATCCGATCGACTTCGT
>DASSVY010000214.1:0-11854 GCA_035705535.1 Gaiella sp.
TGGAGCGCGAGAGGCACGCCGGGGCGGCCCTCGCGCACGTCGCGCCGCGCCTTGTCGCCGTCGAGGAAGAACGGGCCTTCCGTCATCTCGGGCGTCAGCACGCAGCTGACGAGCCCCGCGGAGACCGCGGCCGGCCCGGCACCGGCGCCGGCCGCGTCTCTCGGGTCGAGGACCTCGATCCCGGCCGCGCCGCCGAGGGCGAGCGCGGCGACCCCACCCAGCTTCCGCAGCGAATCGCGTCGCGTCAGGCCGGTGGTCTCGTGATCGTGGTCCTGCATCGTCGTCTCCTCGCGTCAGGAAGGTCGCGTGCCGAGCTTGACGGTCGCCGTGTGCGTCGCGCCGTCGCGGACGTAGCCGAGCTTGACCGTGTCGCCCGGCTTCCGGGTGTCGATCGCGCTCTGCAGCGCCTGCACCGACCCGACCGACGTGCCGTCGACGGAGGTGATCACGTCACCTGTCTGGAGCCCTGCCGACGCCGCGGGGGCGCCGCTGCGCACCTCGGAGACCTGCGCACCGGCGGTGCTGTCCTGCGGCTGGGTGAGCCCGACGCCGAGGTAGGCGTGCTGGACGGTGCCGCCGGCGACGAGCTGCGAGACGATCGACTCGACGGTGTTCGACGGGACGGCGAACCCGACGCCGTCGCTGCCGCCGGAGTCGCTCTCGATCTGGGAGTTGACCCCGATCACGCGACCACGAAGGTCGAGCAGCGGACCGCCCGAGTTGCCGTGGTTGATCGCGGCGTCGGTCTGGATCGCGCCGTTGATCGTGTAGCCGTTCGGCGCCTGCATCGAGCGGTCGAGCGCGCTGACGATCCCCGAGGTGACCGTGTTCTCGAGCCCGAACGGGCTCCCGATCGCGACGACCTCCTGCCCGACCTCGAGCGCCGACGAGTCGGCGAGGGTCACGGGGTGGAACGCGGTCGACGGCGCGTCGACGTCGATCACGGCGAGGTCGGTGGACGGATCGGTCCCGACCACGGTCGCGTCGTAGGTCTTGCCGTTCGCGAAGCGCACTTGGATCGACGTCGCGTTCTCGACGACGTGCGCGTTCGTGACGACGTGGCCGTTCGCGTCGTAGACGAAGCCCGAGCCCTGCGCCTGCGATGCACCCGCCCCGGGGCCGCCCTGCTGGGCGCCGGAGCCGAGGGTCACGGTGATCTCCACGACCGAGTCGTTGACGCCGTCGTAGACGTCGGACACCGTGCCCCCGCTCGTCGCGGCGGCGGGGCTGCCGGCAACGGCGATCTCGGCGCCGCTGCTCGGGGAATCCTCGAGCGCCGCGTACGTCGCGGCACCGGCGCCCGCGGCGAGCACCACTGCGCTCGCACCCGCGGCTGCCTTGACAACTGTCCTTCGCATTCGCTCCATCCTTTCGTCAGTGCCTCCCAACCCCATGGCAGCAGCAGGCCCTGAGGCGCCTCTGAGAGCTGCCTGTGAATCGGCTGTGGGCGCTCAGGCGGCGGGCGGGACGGGCGCAGCGGGCGCGTCCGCGAGAGGGAGCGCGATCCGGAAAGTCGCGCCCCGGCCCGGTTCCGAGCTCGCGGAGACGGTGCCGCCGTGCGCCTCCGCGACGGCGGCGACGATCGCGAGCCCGAGCCCGACGCCGCCGCTTGCCCGGGCGCGGGACGGGTCCGCGCGGTAGAAGCGCTCGAAGACGTGCGCGAGGTGCTCCTGGTCGAGGCCCGGCCCGGCGTCGCTCACCGCGATCTCCGCGGTGCCGTCGATCCGCGTCAGGCTCACCGAGACAGGCGAGTCCGCCGGCGTGTGGGCGCGGACGTTCGCAAGGAGGTTGTCCACGATCTGCCGCAGGCGCACGCGGTCGCCGACGACCACGGCGGACTCCGCCCGGAGGTCGATCGGCCGCTCGGGATCGACCGCCTGGGCGGTCTCGACCGCTTCGCCGACGACCTCGTCGAGCTCGACCGGGACACGCTCGAGCGGCCGGCCGTCGTCGAGCCGCGCGAGGAGCAGCAGGTCGTCGACGAGGACGCTCATCCGCTCCGACTCCCGGCTGATCCCCTGCATCGACCGCTGGAGGTCCGGCGGACGCGCGGCGGCGCCTCGGTCGAAGAGCTCCGCGTAGGCGCGCACAGCGGCGAGCGGCGTGCGCAGCTCGTGCGACGCGTCGGCGACGAAGCGCCGGAGCTTTCGCTCCGAGGCCTCCTGCGCCCGGAACGACGTCTCGATCCGGCTGAGCATGGCGTTGAGCGACAACCCGAGGCGACCGACCTCGGTGCGCTCCTCCGCGCGCTCGACGCGGCGGGAGAGGTCGCCGGCGGCGATGGCCGCCGCCGTGTCCTCGATCTCGCCTAGTGGGCGCAGGCCGAGCCGCACGACCCAGAGCCCCAACGCCGCGATCCCGCCGATCGCGAGGACGGTCACCAGGAGCTCGATGAAGAGCAGGCGGTGGAGCGTCGAGTCGACGTCTGCGAGCGACGTCGCCACGACGAGCATCCCGCTTGCGCCGTCCTGGATGGAGGCGCGCACGCGATAGCGGCCTCCGTCGGTCGAGCTCCCGACGGTGAAGTACGAGACGGCCTCCGGGCCTGCCGTGTCCTTCGGCGGGTCGATCGTCGCGGGCAGCGACGGCGACGGCGCGGGCCGGCCCGGAAGCGTCGGTCTCGAGACCGTCGCGATCACGGTCTTCCCGTCGAGCGAGCGCGCCTGCACGACCGTCCCGGGCGGCGCGATCCGCGTGTCTTCGTCGCGGCCCGGCCGGGAGATCGCGTGCGCGGTCTCGTCGAGCGAGCTGTCGGTGCGGTCGAGCAGGAAGGAGCTCAGCGCCGAGTACGTGGCGACGTTCGCCGCGACGAGCCCGACCGTCGCGAGCCCGAGCACCGCGAGCACGAGGCGGGCGCGGAGCGACAACCGGCCGAGCACGTCACGCCTCCAGCATGTAGCCCGCCTGCCGCACGGTCTTGATCAGCGGCGGCCCCGACGCGTCGAGCTTGCGCCGGAGGTAGCTGACGTACGTCTCGACGACGTTCGCGTTGCCGTTGAAGTCGTAGCGCCAGACGTTCTGCAGGATCTGGGACTTCGAGAGCACGCGCCTCGGGTTCAGGAGGAAGAAGCGGAGGAGCGCGAACTCGGTCGCGGTCAGCTGGATCGGCGTTCCGCCGCGGAAGACCTCGTGACGGCTCTCGTCGAGGACGAGATCCTCGTACTGCAGGACGTCGCCGGGAAGCTCGCTCGCGGTCCGGCGAAGGATCGCCTGCACGCGCGCGACGACCTCGGCGAGGCTGAACGGCTTCGTGACGTAGTCGTCGCCGCCCGCCCGCAGGGCCTCGACCTTGTTCTCGACGGCGTCCTTGGCCGTGAGGAAGAGGATCGCGTTCTTGTGACCACGTTCCCGCAGCCGCCGACCCACCTCGATGCCCTCGATGTCGGGGAGCATCCAGTCGAGGACGATCAAGTCGGGATCGAACCGCGCCACGGCGGCGAGCGCGTCCCGCCCTGTCGCGGCCTCCTCTACCTCGAAGCCCTCGTAGCGCAGCGCCGTCGCGACCGCGTCGACGATCGAGCCCTCGTCGTCGACGACGAGGATCCGCGCGCCGTCATTCGCCCCGCTCTCGGTGCTGATCACGCCCGAACCATGCCTGGGAAGGCTGTGAGTCGCCTGAGAATCGGCTGGGCGCCGGCTATGCGGCGAGGCGGTCGCGAGAGGACCGGCCGCGCTCCGGCCGGTCGTCCCCGGAGAGCCGCCAGATCACCGCCGCGCCGACGAGGCCGATGCAGACCGCATCGACCGCGCGCATCCACTCGGTCCCGCGATCGGTGCCTGCGCCGAGGCCGTGCACGAGCGCGAGCGGCCATGCCGCGTAGGCCGCCCAGTGGATCCGACGCCAGAGTCGGTACGGAACACGGCGACGGACGAGGCTCGTGACGACGAGTGCGGCGACGAGGTCGAGCGCAAGCGCACCCAGCCCGACCCAGAACGGCGCCCAGTGCGACGTGAACGGCACGAGCACGGCGGTCAGCTGGACCGCGGCGTCCGGGTCGACGACGGCGGTCACCACGTGGACGGCGAGGAACGCGACGGCGAGCAGCGCGGCGTTCCGGTGGACCGTCGTCGTCACGTAGAGCGGGAGGCCGCGCGTGCGAAGCCTGGTCGATGCCGCGACGCCGAGCGCGACCACCAGCGTGAGGAAGATCAGCGCGACGAGACCCGTCGCGCGCATGAGGTACCAGTCGGCGGTCATCGCGCCTGCACGGGCCAGCGCACGGTCGTCGTGACGGAGCCGTCCTCCCGCACGAGCCGTGCGGCGAGACCTAGCGACTCGAGCCAGTCGCGGGCGGGCTCCCCCATCACGATCGCGGCGGTCGCTGCCGCGTTCGCGTCCACACACGACCCCGCCGCCACGGTCACCGTGCGCCAGTGCTCCTCCGCGGGCAGGCCGGTCGTCGGGTCGACGATGTGGTGGAGCTCGCGCCGCCGGCGGCGCCAGCGCCGAGCGGCGGTCCCGGACGTCGCCAACCCACCGTCCGTGATCGCGACCGTCGGTCCGGCGCCCGGCCGCCGATGGTCGTCCGCGATTCCGACCGGCCAGCCGCCGGGCGCTGCGCCCGCAACGGCGAGGTCGCCCCCGAGGCCGGCCAGCACGTTCGCACCGGTGGACGCACGAATGCGCCGGGCGATGCGGTCGGCCGAGAACGCCTTCGCGACGGCGCCGAGGTCGAGCCCGCCTCCGCGCGGGACGCGGATCGTGAACCGGCGCCGATCGACGTGCACCCGGCGCCAGCCCGCGGCCGGAACCACCCGGATCACGCCGCCCCGCGAGCCCGGCAGCAGATGGAAGTCGCGGTCGTAGCCGAGCGCCGTCAGCGCCGGTCCGACCGTCGGATCGACGAGCCCGTGCGTCGCCGCCGAGACCCGGATCGCGGCCTCGACGATCTCGAGCAGCAGCGCTCCGACCGGCACGTCCGAGCCCGCCCCGCGGTTGACGGCCGCGAGCTCGGAGTCGTCCCGGAAGCGGCTGCAGGCGCGGTCGAGCGCGTCGACCTCGTCGCGGGCGATCCGCAGCGCGGTCGCCAACGCGTCAGACCGGTCGACGGCAACGGTGTTCGTCACGCCGATCGCCTCGAACGAGGCCGACCAGACGCGCATCACGAGCTCCCCGAGTGGGTCACGGGCGCCGAGTACGAGGGCGTCGGCGCGGTCTGCGACGGCGTGATCGACCACGACGATCCGTCGTCGTCCGACAAGTCCCCGGAGTCGTCGTTGCTCGGCAGCGGGACGACGGCGCCGGTCTCGTCGGCCTGCGACTGCGTGGAGTCGGTGACTGCCTCGCCACCGCCGCCGCCGTGCGCGGCGGCGAAGACGAAGGCCGCGGTCGCCGCGACCCCGCCCGCGGCGAGCGCCCGGGTCGTACGCCAGATCCGCCGCCGTTGCCGCTGCCGTTCGGGCGACGGCGGGCGGCTCGTGCCCGTCTCCGGCCCGCCTCGGTCGGTGTTCTCCTGGCTGCTCATCATGGCTCTCCTCGCGTTCCTGGCCAGGGCCCGCCCGGTCGTGCCGGACGGGCCCCGGCTCGTCGCTCAGCGTCGCTCGACGCTCACGACCTGGAAGTCCTCACCGACGTACACCGTGACCGGAGTCCCGTCGGCGTCGGTCATGTGGGCCTCGTACTCGGCGTGACCGTCGGCGTCGGTCTCGACCCGGACGATCGTCCCCCCAGGGACCTTCGCCTTCGCCGCGGCCTCGACCTTCGAGGCAGTGTCGCCGGTCAGCGGCGTCTCGTCGCTCCGCTGACCGCCCCACGGCCTCCCGCCGCCCGGCCCGCCGTGGCCCGGCGACGCGGGCGTGGTGGGCGGGGCGGCGGTCGCGCCGCTCGACGGGCTCGAATCCGAGCCCGAGTCGCCACTCGCGGCGCTCGCGATCCCGTAGCTCCCGGCTGCCAGGCCGGCGGCGACCGCGCCGACCAGCACCGCCTTCTGGAGACGACCCTCGTGGGTGATGGACATGGATGGAGCCTCCTTTCGACGATTGCGCCCTCGAAGCGGGGCGTGTCTCGACTGTCGCTCCGCGGCCTGGGAACGGACTGGGAGGCGGCGTAGACCCGGGTGTGAGGTGCGAGCCACACGCACGCTGCTCCGCCCTCGCGGCAAATACAGTGCCCGTCAGATGTTCGAGCGGATCGTGTGCGGCGTCGACGGATCGGCCGCGAGCGTCGAGGCCGCCCGTCAGGCCGACCTCGTGCTCGCCGACGGTGGACGCCTCGTCCTCGTCGCCGCGATCGACCTCTCCGACGCGATCCACTTCCAGATCGCACCGACCGCGGTCCATGCGGCGCGGCGCGCGCTCGAGAAGGCCGAGGAGCTGGACCGCCTCGCGCACGAGGCGCTCGCCCGCGCGCGGACGGAGGTCGTCCGGGCGCACGAGCCGGTGACCGTCGAGGTCAGCGGGGAGCCGTCACGCTGCCTGGCGGAGACGGCTACCGCGGAGGGTGCGAGCCTGATCGCGGTCGGAAGCCATGGCCTCCGACGCATCGAGGAGGTCACGGTCGGCAGCGTCACCGCGCGCCTCCTGCGCCACGCGCCATGCTCGGTTCTGGTTGCTCGGGCGCCCGCCCAGGGTCGCTGGACGCCACGGCGGATCGTCGTCGGCACGGACGGCTCCGAGGCGGCGGCCGGCGCGGTTGCAGTAGCCGCAACGCTCGGGGAGCGGCTCACGGCGACGGTCGAGACGGTCTCGATCGAGCACCAGCGCGCCGCCCCCGGGCTCCTCGAGGCGGCGGCCGGCGCCGACCTCGTGGTGGTCGGGCATCGCGGCCGCCACGGCGCCCGGCTGCTCGGCAGCGTCTCCGAGCGCGTCGCCCACTCGGCGCGGTGCTCGGTGCTCGTCATCCGGGACGAGAACGTCTAGACCTAGACGCCCGGCTCGGTGCCGCGGCCCGGGATGAAGGCGTCCGAGGTCGCCGCGAGCCCGCCGATCGCGACGGTCGACGCACTGCCGGCGATCAGCAGGATCGGCAGGCTCGGAGCGGCGAGGGCGAAGAAGTCGCGAGCGAAGGGGACGATCAGGACTGCCAGATAGGCGCCGGCGAGAACCACGCACATGGTGAAGACGGCCGCGCCGCGAAGCCGGCCCGACCCCTCGAGCGCGAGGATCAGGTACCAGCCGACGACGACCATCACCGTCGTCGCGACGGTGCGCGACTCGACGAGCGACAGGTTGAACACCTCGAGCGCGGCGAGGTAGCCGGAGAGGACGCCGAAGCCGACGGCGGCGCCCGCGGGGACCGCGAACTGGAGCACTCCACGGAGGAAGCCGTCGAGCCGGAACGACCCGCTGCTCGGCGCCAGGGCGAGGAAGAAGGCCGGAATCCCGATCGCGAGGGACGCGCCGAGCGTCAGGTGCCGCGGCAGGAGCGGATAGGCGACCGGGGCGATGCCGATCGAGAGGATCAGGAAGGCGGCGAACGCCGCCTTCGAGACGAAGAGCTTCGTCACCCGCCGGAGGTTGCGGAGAATGCGCCGTCCCTCCGCCACGAGCGCGGGCACGACCTCGAAGTCGCTCCGCACGAGCACGAGGTCGGCGACGCTCCGCGCCATCTGCACCCCGCTCCCCTGCGCGATCGCGAGGCGAGCCGCCTTGAGCCCGGGCACGTCGTTGACGCCGTCGCCGACCATCGCGACGTAGTGGCCGTCGGCCAGGAGCGCCTCGATCACGCGGCGCTTGCCGTCGGGCGAGATGCGCCCGATCACGTTCCGCTCGCGGAGCAGCAACCGCAGCTCGCCGTCGTCCGCGGGCAGCTCGCGCCCGTCGACCGGGCCGGCTCCGACGTCGATGCCGACGTCCTCGGCGATCGCCGCGACGGTCTCCGGCCGGTCGCCGGAGAGGACCTTCAGCTTCACCCCCTGCGCGTCGAAGAACGCGACTGTCTCCGACGCGTGCGCGCGCAGCCGCTCCGAGAGCACCACGACGCCGACGAGCTCGAGCCCGGACGGGAGCGGCGGGTCGGCAAGCCCCTGGGCGAGGGACGCCGTCGTCCTCGCGACGGCGAGCACCCGTCGCCCGGACCGCGCCTCGTCGTCAACCCGCCCCGCGAGCTCTCCGAGCGGCAGGAGCTCGGGCGCGCCGAGCACGTACGTGACGCCCGCCACGCGGACGGCGCTCCAACGGCGACGGGAGGAGAAAGGCACCTCCTCCTCGGGCTCGGCGGCCGGACGATGGAACCGGTCGGCGATCGCGCGGAGCGTCGTGTTCCGCACCCTCGCGGCCCCGGCGATCGTGGCGAGCGCCTCGGCGAGCCGCTCCTCCTCGACGCCGGGCGCGGGAACCGCCTCCACGACGCGCAGCTCGGCCTCCGTCAGCGTGCCGGTCTTGTCGAGGCAGACCAGGTCCACCGACGCGAGCGACTCGAGGGCGTTCAGCTGCTGCGTCAGGGCGCCTCGGCGAGCCATCCGCACCGCGGAGACGGCGAAGGCAAGGCTGACGAGCAGGATCAGCCCCTCGGGCACGAGCGTGACGACGGCCGCGACGGAGGTGGTCACCGCCTCCCGCACGGGGGCCTCGCGCTCCCACAGGGCGTACGCGAGCAGCGAGCCGAGCGGGATCATCACGAGGACGAGCAGGTACAGCAGACGGTTCATCGCCCGCTCGAGCGGCGAGCGGGGATGCCGGAACGCCCGGGCCTCGCCCGTCACCCGCGCGGCATAGCTCTGGGCCCCGACCGCGGTCACGGTGTAGCGGCCGGTGCCCTCGGCAACGAACGAGCCGGAGCGGAGCTCGTCACCGGGCGGGTGCGGCACGCTCTCGGATTCCCCGGTCAGGATCGACTCGTCGAGCAGCAGGCCCTGAGCCGCCTCGACCACGCCGTCCGCGACGAGCTGGTCTCCCGGCTCCAGCTCGACGAGGTCGCCGACGACGACCTCCTCGCGGGGGAGCCGTCTCGGCTCGCCGTCCCGGACGACGGTCGCGGTCGGCACGACGAGCGCGGAGAGCCGGTCGAGCGCCCGCTTGGCCCGTACCTCCTGGGTGATCCCGATCAGCGCGTTCGAGACGAGCACCCCGAGGAAGAGGGCGTCCTGCCACGACCCGAACGCCAACATCAGCGCCCCGAAGGCGGCGAGGATCAGGTTGAAGACCGTGAGGACGTTCGCCCGGACGATGCTCGCGTACGACCGGCTCGAGGCCGAGCGCTCGAGCGGGCCACGCTCGCGGCGACGCCTGGCCGCCTCCTCGCTCGTCAGGCCGGCCGGCGCGGGCGTCTCCGCGGGTTTCGCGTCGCCTCGGGTCGCGGCCTCCTGCGCCATGCCAGACGAGCATGCCGGTCCTCGCATCGGCCTCACAACCTGACTCCGCCGCGGGTTCAATCGTGATACGATGAAGGAGGTTCGACGCCCGTCGCCACTTCCCGTTCGAGTCAAGCGGAGCGACGCAGGCGACGCAGAGCGCCGAGTGATCCACCGATGGAAGGAGTGGCCATGTCCATTCGCTATGCCACGAACATCCTGCTCGCGCTCGCGAGCGGCTTCGTGCTCGTCTCGACGTTCGCGTTCTCGCCGAACGTCGCTGGCTGGATCGCGTTCGGGGTCACGGGCGTGTTGGTGCTCGCCATGACCGCCGGAGCCGCGGCGCTACCCCGGCGAGGCTGGACTCAGCGCGGCCTCGACGCGGCGGTCGTCGTCCTCGCCGCGTGGACGATCGTCGAGAGCCTCGTCTTCGACGGCGCCACGATGACCTGGATCACGTTCGGCGTCGCCGCCGGCCTACTCGGGCTCGCACTCGCCGGCCTGACCGCGCACGAGCTGACGACCGAGCGGGTCGTGCACTCGCTGGACCGCTCCGACACGCCGGCGCCCCACCAGGAGAGCTTCACCTAGCTCAGGGCCCGGCCTGCGGGCCGGCGGGCATCTCGACCTGCCGGCCCGCCGGGGCCGGTGGACGCGTCCGTACGCTCGGTCGTGACTGGCGGTTCGCAGACCAAGCAGCCCTAGGACGCAGAGAGCCCCGATACCTTCCAGGTCATCGGCGCGACCGAGGACGACGGGACGCGACGCGTCGGCGGGCCGCCAGGCACACACCCGCACTGGCGGACGCGTCCACTGGTCCAGCGGCACTACTCCTCGCGCGCCCAGAACGGGCGGCCGACCCGCACCTCGAACTCGAGGTAGCGGTCGAGGCGCACTCCGTCGACGGGCTCGCGGACCGCCTGCATCATCGCCGCCGCCACGTCGAGGTCGTCGACCTCGAAGATCAGGTTCCAGGCCCACGGATGCCGATTCGGCCCGACCTGGAGGACGTCGTCGCAGAAGGAGGCGATCACCCGCGCGCCGAGCTCCTCCCACTCCGCCAGCATCTGCGTGAAGCGCGGGAAGAACTGCGCCTCCTTCTCCTCCTCGGGGGCCGCGAAGAACGCCGTCGTCGCGCGGCCCACCGCCATCACGCGGTACGGGCGGCGCATCGGCAGCGGGTCCCAACCGTTGGGCATGTCGGCGACTTCGCAGTCGGTGAGGCCAGTCCTGCGACGGGCGCAGGCCGTGTCCGTCAGACGATCTGGAGCTCGGGGGACAGGGAGCCGCGTGCGAAGCGGTCGAGCGCGAGCGCGTCGAGCGCCGGGTCGCGACGGCCGGTGAGGAGCGCTTCCGCGACGATCCGGCCGACCGCGGGGGCGATCATGAAGCCGTGGCCGCTGAATCCCGCGGCCACCCACAGGCCCTCGTCGACCGGCCCGAGCACAGGCTGGTGATCGGGGGTGACGTCGTAGAAGCCCTCCACCAGGATCGGGTACGTGACGTACTCGAGTACCGGCAGGTACCGCCGCACGCTCTGCTTCACGTGCGATCGCCAGACAGCCGCGCCGGTGTCCGGGTCGCCGCGCGCGGCGAGGTCGCTCGCGAGAACATGGCCGCTGCGCAGGTGCTTCGCGGCGAAGTGGCGCTCGGCGGAGACGACGAGGGGCTCGAGAAGCCGGTCGGCGATCGGGTCGCTCAGCAGGAGGTACCGCGCCTCCTTGACGATCGGCAAGTCGACGCCGGCGCCGGCAAGCAGACAGGGCGCGTCGTACCCGGTCGCGACGACGACCGCGTCCGCGTCGGTCGAGGGCAGGGCCTCGCTCTCGATTGTCCAGACGCCGCCGCGCGCGGCGAGCGCCGTGACGTTGGACTGCTCGATCGCCACACCTCGCCGGCGGCACGCGTCGGCAAACGCCTCGACGACCGCCTGAGGCCGGTCGAAGTAGCCGTCCTCGGCGCAGTACGAGGCGCCCGTGACGTCCGACACGTCGATCCCGGGCAGGAGGTCGGCGACGTCGTCGGGCTCGAGGAGCTGTGACGGGATGCCGAGCTTCTTCTGCAGCGCGACATCTGCCGCGAGCGCCTCGAGTCGTTCAGTCGAATGAGCGATGAAGACATAGCCGCACGGCTCGAGCCTTGGCTCCGTGCGCGCCTCGAGCCGCGCTGCGACGTCGCGGTAGAAGCCGGCCGACTCGCGCGCGAGAAGACAGTTGATCGGCGTGCTCCACTGCTGGCGGACACCGCCCGGCTGGACGCCCGACGCAGCGGCGCCGACGCCCGTCCGCTCGTGGACGGCGACCTCGGCTCCGCCCTCCGCCAGGTGCAAGGCGACGGAGAGGCCCGTGATTCCGGCGCCGACGACAGCGACCCTCATCGCGGGACGAGGCTCTCGGAGGCAATCCCGCGCTCCCGGGAGCCCGCCCAACCTGTAGGGAGCCGGAACGCGAGCTCGCCGAGGCGCCGGTGGCCCTCGACCGAGGGGTGGTTCCCGTCCGGCGTCCACTCCGCCTTCATCCGCCCGGGCAGCTGCCGGTCCTCGAGGGTCTCGTGGAACGGCAGGAGCGTCACGTTCTCGGCCTCTGCCAGCGCCGCGATCAGCGCGTTGAGCTCGCGGATCCGCG
>DASSVY010000215.1:0-4344 GCA_035705535.1 Gaiella sp.
TACAAGGTCTTCGACTTCGCCGAGAAGGAGGTCGCGGACGTGATGGTGCCGCGGCCAGACGTCTCCGGCCTCTCGGTCGACCTCGGGCCTGAGGAGGCGATGGCGGCGATGATCGAGTCGCCGTACACGCGCTACCCCGTCTACCGCGAGTCGCTCGACGAGATCGTCGGGATCGTCCACGTCCGCGACGTCGTCGCGGCGATGCACAACGGGTCGGCGGGAGTCCCCTCGTCCCTGGCCGAGCTCGCCCGGCCGCCGTACGTCGTGCCCGAGAACAAGGATCTCGGCGCCCTGCTCGCAGAGTTCCGCAAGGCGAACCACCACATGGCGGTCGTCGTCGACGAGTACGGCGCGACGGCGGGGATCGTGACGCTCGAGGACCTCCTCGAGGAGATCGTCGGGGAGATCGAGGACGAGTTCGACCTTCCGGACGAGTCGGTCGAGCAGCTCGACGAGCGGCGGATCCGCATCTCCGGCTCGTTCACGATCGACGACTTCAACGAGCAGTTCGGCACCGCGCTCGACGACGAGGACTTCCACACCGTGGCCGGCTACGTCTTCGGTCAGCTCGGCCGGGCCGCCGAGGCGGGGGACGAGATCCGCGACCACGGCCTCCACTTCACGGTGCTCGAGACGAGCGGCTCGCGGATCCTCCGCCTCGAGGTCGAGTTTCTCGAGACCGAGCCGGCCGCCCCGGACGAGACCGAAGCCGCCTAGCCGGCGTGCCCTGGCTCCGCCGACGGGCCGAGGGCGACTCGCCCCTCCGCCACCGCGACTTCGCGCTCTACGTCGGGGCGACCGTCGCCACGGCCTTTGCGATCGAGATGTCGTTCGTCGCGATCGGCTGGCAGGTCTACGCGATCCACTCGGATCCGCTCGACCTCGGGCTCGTCGGCCTCGCGATGTTCCTACCGCTGCCACTGCTGGCTCTGCCGGCGGGGCACCTGAGCGACCGGTACCCGCGGCGGACGGTGCTCGCCCTCTCGCTCGGGCTCGACGCGCTCGTCGCGATCGGCCTGCTCGCCGTCACGCGCGCAGGCGCCGATGAGACGTGGCCGTTCTTCGCGCTGGCCTTCGTCACGGGCGTCGCGTCCGCGATCGGCGCGCCCGCGGGGCGGGCAATGACCCCGTCGCTCGTGCCCCAGGCGATCCTCGTGAAGGCCTTCGCGCAGCGCTCGGTGGCGACCCAGCTCTCCGTGATCGCCGGGCCGGCGCTCGGCGGGTTGCTCTTCGCCCTCGATCCGGAGCTCGTCTACGCCGTCGCCTCCGTGTTCTCGCTCGCCTCGCTCGCGGCCGTGCTCGCGATGCACGCCGGTCGCGACGGCGCGGGGGCCGGGACGCCCGACCTCGCGAGCGTGCTCGGCGGCGTCCGTCTCGTACGACGGACGCCCGTCCTGCTCGGCGCCATCTCGCTCGATCTCTTCGCGGTGCTGTTCGGCGGGGCGGTCGCGCTGCTCCCCATCTTTGCGCGCGACGTCCTCGAGGTCGGGCCTGCCGGTCTGGGCGTCCTGCGAGCGGCGCCGGCGGTCGGCGCGCTCTGCGCCGCCTTCGTCCTCGCGCACCGGCCGGTGCGCCGGCACGCGGGCCGGACGCTGCTGATCGTCGTCGCGCTGTACGGCATCACGATGGTCGTCTTCGGGCTCTCGGAGACGATGTGGCTCTCACTCGCCGCGCTCGCGGCGGGCGGCGCCGTCGACACGGTCAGCGTCGTCCTCCGCCAGACGATCCTTCCGCTCGTCACGCCGGACGAGCTGCGCGGCCGGGTGACGGCCGTGGAGATGGTCTTCATCAGCGCATCGAACGAGCTCGGCGCGTTCGAGTCGGGGGTCGCGGCGGCGCTGATCGGGGCGGTTCCGGCAGTCGTCGTCGGCGGGGTCGTGACGATCGGGGTGGCGCTCACCTGGACGAGGCTCTTCCCGCAGCTTGCGGAGGTCGACCGGCTCGACGAGCTGCAGCCCGTCGAAGCGGTCCTGTCCTGAACCGACGTCTCGACAGGACATTTGGCCGCAGGCACGATGTCGGCGTGGAATGGGCGCAGGCAGCCTCGATCATCGCGGCGATCGCGGCTCTGGTCGGGTTGCAGACCCTCTGGATCGCCCGTGCGCTCGACGACCTCGCCCGGCGTCTCGATCGCGTCGACGCGCGCCTCGATCGCCTGGAGACGCGGGAGCCGCCGACCCTTCGTCGAGCCTAGCGACGCGCCCCGTCGAGGAGCTCGGCGGCCGGGATGCCACGGAGCGACGCGTCGAGGAGCTCGACCGGATGCAGCGCGGGGAGCGCGGCCCGAGCCCGTCCGAGCGCCTGCGAGAGCTGGACGAGGCATCCCGGGTTCGCGCTCGCATAGGCGTCCGGGGCGGTCGCGAGCACGTTGCGGGCCTTGCGGTCGCCGAGCGCGCGGGCAGCATCGGGCTGGGTGACGTTGTAGATCCCGGCCGAGCCGCAGCAGAGGTCCTGCTCCGCGGGCTCGACGACGCGGAGCCCGGGGATCCTCTCCAGCAGCGGCGTCCAGGCGGCGGGCAGTCGCTGGGCATGCCGGAGGTGGCACGAGTCCTGATACGCGATGGTCAGCTCGAGCGGGTGCAGCTCCGGCAGCGCCGTGCCCGAGAGCGCCTCCGTCACGTCCACGGCGGGCAGTCCGCGCT
Source organism: Gaiella sp. (assembly GCA_035705535.1). Lineage (GTDB taxonomy): Bacteria > Actinomycetota > Thermoleophilia > Gaiellales > Gaiellaceae > Gaiella. Next base: position 2,643 of record DASSVY010000215.1, read on the forward strand.
CCTTGAGGTGCGAGCCGCACCCGGAGGAGTTCACGACGATCGACTCGACGCCGTCGAACCGGGACCCCAGGCGTTCCGTGAACCGCGCGGACTCGCGCGCGCGGCCGGCGTGCTGGGAGAGCGCGCCGCAGCATCCCTGCGCCGGCGCGAGGACCTCGTAGCCCGCGGCGGCGAGGACGCGCGCCGTCGCGGTATTCACGTCGCCGAACAGCACCGACTGGACGCACCCGGTGAGGAGCCCGACGGTGGCGACGGTCGTGCCTGCCGCGGGTGTCACGGCGGGCGGCCGCTCTCCCGAGCGCCACGCGGGGGCGAGCTCGAGCATCGATCGCGCCCACCGGGGCGTCGGAAGCCGTCGTCCGACGGGCGCGAGGCGGAGCGCCCCGCTCAGCCGACGCGGGTGGGGAAGGGTCGCGAAGAGGAGCCTCCGCTGGAGGCGCTCCCCACGGGGCCGTGGGTGCTCGTCCTCGACGAGCGCGCGCGTCTCCTCGATCAGGAGGTCGTAGCGGACGCCGGACGGGCAGCTCGAGACGCACGCCATGCAGCCGAGACAGCGGTCGAAGTGCTCGACGACCGTCGGGCTGAGCCGGAGCGTCCCCTGTGCGGTCTTCTCCATCAGCTGGATCCGCCCGCGCGGCGAGTCCATCTCCTCGCTCCAGAGCACGTACGTCGGGCAGGTCGGCAGGCAGAACCCGCAGTGGACGCACGCCCTGGCAAGCTCCTCGATCACGCGAGCACACCTGCCGGGTCGAAGCGCTCGCGGAGTGCGCGCTGTACGCGCCGTGCCGTTGCGGACGGCACGCCGCCGACCCGCTGAGGGAGGTATGCAATCCCCGCGGAGGGGCGGACGACGGCCTCGTCGAGCGTGGAGAGCACGCTACGGAGGTCGCCCGGGACGAACCGGAGCCGGCCGAGCGCGGCTCCCTGGCGCGTCCGCGCCTCGTCCCAGACCGAGGCGTCGGCCGGGGCGCCGCCGACGAGCGCGCGCGCAGTCGCGAGCTGCGCCTCGACCGCCGCCTCCCGGCCCTCGAGCAGCACCGCGACGCCGCCGGGGTGGAGGACGTCGAGCGCGCTCGGCTGGAGCCGTGACCGTCGAAGCTCGCGCACGACTCCCGCGGGGTCGTCGGACCGGACGACGAGGGTCGCCGATGCGGCCGGCATCGGGTGGAGCCGGAGGGCGACCCGCGCGATCAGCCCGAGGCGGCCTTCGGAGCCGCAGACGAGCTTGCCGAGGTCGTAGCCCGCGACGTTCTTCACGACCTTCCCGCCGGAGCTCGCAACGGTGCCGTCGCCGAGCACGAGCGTCACGCCGAGCACGAGATCCCTGGGCGTCCCGTAGCGATGGGAGAGCGGGCCGGAGAGCCGTCCCGCCAGGCATGCACCGATCGTCGGGTCGCCCGGCGGGTCGAGCGAGAGGCGCTGACCGGCCGTCGCCAGCGTCGCCTGCAGGGCGGACAGCCGGATCCCGGCCTCGACCGTGCAGGTGAGGTCGCCTGCCTCGTGCTCGAGAACGCGGTCGAGCGCGTCCGTCCGGAGGTCGGTGCCGATCCGAACCGGCCGGCCGTCGCGCGCGGCGCCGGCGAGGTAGGCGGACGCCTCCTCGACGGACGCGGGCCGCATCAGAAGCGCTCCGCGAGCCCGAGCCGCTCGAGCGGATGCGCCCGGTACGGCCCGGGGACCTCGCCGCAGAGGCGTGGGGTGG